>JAXFDG010000172.1:0-7417 GCA_034173665.1 Arcanobacterium sp. | reverse complement strand
GATCGTAGTAAAGGCAGGTTGAACCGTCTTCATTTACATATGCCAACTCTGTCCGCAACCAGTCAAATACTGGCATGAAGTTATAGATAACAACCTTTATTCCAAATTCGGCAAGATTTTCTAAAGTTTCGCAGTAATTAGCGATATATTCGTCACGGCTCGGAAGACCAAGTTTAATATCTTCATGCACGTTAACTGACTCAATAACTTCACATTCCAAGCCTGCTTCTTGAACCTGATCAACCATTTTCTTGATCTCTTCTTTGGTCCAAACTTCGCCAGCCTGATACTGCGAAAGCACTCCCATAGTTCCGGTCATTCCCGGAATCTGCTTAATGTAATTTAGCGGGATTGGGTCATAACCCTCGCCATACCAACGGAATGTCATTTTCATAGCACTACCTCTTCCAGTGTTGCACGCACGGCTCCTGTGCCGACGATTAGTTTCTTAAATAATTTCTCTACATATTCGGCCAACGGGGTTTCATACAGATTGACCGCGAAAATTGATGGGTTGCTAAGGATCGGAGCCACGGCGTCATGGATTTCCTTATCGACGTCGTGTCCTTCTTCAGCACTAAAACCGAGCTTGATTCCTGCTAAATGCGCCTGAAGTTCTTCAAGCAACGGATCGGATGAAGGAACAAAATCTTTTCCAGAATCATCCACAGCGAGTAAATACCGCAACCAAAGCGCAATAACTAGCGGCAATGCTTTCAGCTCTGCAAGATCTTTTTCCTGCTCGAGATACTTCTTTATGGTTTCTCCAAAACGAATTGGCAGCTTCTGTGAAGTATCCATCGCGATACGGCGTGGATCATCTGGCAAGAATGGGTTCGGGAAACGAACTTCCAGAACCTCCCGCAAGAAATCTTCCGGAGTCACAATGCCAGGATCTACCACTACCGGCAGACCTTCCTGCCAACCGAGCCGCTCTACGAAGGCGCGAAGAGCTGGATCGCGCATTTCTGAATCAATTGTTGGGAAGTCAAGTAACACACCCGCAACAGCTAAAGCCGTATGCAAAGGATTCAAGCAAGTAGTCACCTTCATATGCTCAAAGTCATCACAAACTTCACGAGAAGTAAGAATTACTCCGTACTTTGTTAAGTCTGGAACTTCGCCTACGAGCACATCTTCAATAATCAGGTATTCAGTTGGTTCGGCATTCACAAAACCAGCAAGCGGAGTTCTTCCAAGAAGTTCCAATTGCATATCTGTAAAACCAAGAGCAGCAAGTTCTTCCGACAATTCTTCATTCGGACGTGGAGTAATTTTATCGATTACAGTAATCGGGAAAGCTACCTGCTCACCTTTAACCCAATCAAGAACTTCTTGCTCAATCAAACCAGCAGCAAGCCATCCCTGCAATACTTCCAAAATTGAGGCTGAGAGCTTATCGCCGTTATGAGAAAAGTTATCAAAAGAAATCACATTTATTGGAGCGGCACCTGCATTAAATCGGCGCACCAATAATCCAGCAAGATTCGCCATTGTGTTCTTGTGGAAACTCAATGGGTCTGTTGCCATATCGGTTAAAACATCTGGCAGAAGCGCACCCTGCGAATCGTGGATTGCGTATCCTTTTTCGGTAATGGTCATTGTCACCATAGTTACCTGCGGGTCTGCAATTATTTCGCAAAGTCGTGCAAAATCTGCTTCACGTTGCCAGGCTAATCCTTCAGAAAGAGACGCAATTACTTTGGTATCTCGAGTTCCATCCGGGTTAAGAATGACCGAGAGCGTCATCAAATCATGCTTTGCCAACTGGCGGTCTAATTCTGCTGGATCCATGGCAACCACAGCAGTAATTGGCCAATGTTCTCCATCTGAGAGCAAATCATGCGCTACTCGAGCTGGGAATACGCGGAAAATATTACCTGGACCAAGATGCACCCAACGAGGTTTAGCTTTACCTTCTTCTTGCATCGCTGCCACATTAAAACTTGGAAGCTGAATACCCGCAGCAGCATACGCTTCAACATCAGCAATTCCGGAAAGATTAAGTTCCATTTTGGATATTTCTTTCTAAGACTTACGCGGGTGGGAAATTTCGGAGAGAAAATAAAACTTCCCACCCACGCTAATATGTTTGTTTAGCTTTATCCTGCTAACCAAGCTAGTGGAACAGTTACCAAAGATGGCACGAACACGAGCAAGCACAGCAGTATTATTTGCCCAATCAGATACGGCATTACTTTCTTTGCCACAACTTCAATCTTTACGTTTCCAACGGCGCTGGCCACATTAAGCGACGGACCAACCGGTGGCGTAATCAGACCAAGTACGTTCGAAAGAGTGAAAACGATACCGAAGTAAACTAGATCCACACCTGCTTCTTGGAGCACTGGAACGATTAGCGGAGTCAAGATAAGAACTGTTGGAATAACGTCGAGGATGAAACCAAGAAGGAAAACGATGACCATGATTACAAAGACCAGCATGGTCGGAGAATCTACAAGCGGTGCCATAATTCCGGAAACAATTCTTGGCAATCCAGAAATAGTCATAAAGTATGCAAGCACTTGCGCTGTTGCGGCAAGGAACATAACCACTGCAGTCATCTTCGCAGTAGAAATTAAAGCTCGGAAAATTAAGCTAAATGTTAATTCTCGATACACTACAACGCCGATAAATAACGCATAAACTACAGCTACTACGCCAGCCTCAGTTGCGGTAAAAATTCCTCCACGCAAACCGATTACGAGCATCACCGGAAGTAAGATGGCCCAAAAACCGTTAAACACAAGCTTCATAAACCCAGCAAAACCGGGCCAAGGAACATCCACTTTCACTGCATCTTTACGTGACACAAAATACCAAGTAACGCACAAGAAACCAGTGAGGTAGAAAGCTGGAACAATTGACCCTACGAACAGCTGAGTAATTGAAACACCAGCTGTTGCGCCAAAAACAATTAGCGGAATTGATGGCGGCATAATTGGTGTAACAATATTCGCACCAGTAACAAGGCCAGCAGCCTTTCCGCGATCATATCCGGCGTTTACCATCATTGGAATGAGAATTGCGCCGAGTGCAGCAGTTGAGGCAACGGCAGAGCCAACAAGCGCACCGAAAAGTAAAGTGGTCAAAATTGTTACGTAGCCGAGACCACCGCGCACACGCCCCACTGAAACATTGAATAAATCAATGAGACGCTTAGTAAGACCGCCACGGTTCATTAGCTCGCCAACCAAAATAAAGTATGGCAACGCCATCATTGAAACAGAGTCTGTGCCGCGAAGTAGCTGCGCCGCAATAATCATTGGGTCAGTGTTAGCGCCACCCATAATCTGCGCAGTAGCAGCTCCAGAGAAAAGAATCGCAAATGCAATCGGCACTCCAAGGGCAATTGCTCCAACTAAGAAGGCAGTAAGAGCTGAGAGAACCACACTACCTGAGGTAAAGGTTTTAAGAATAGAAGTTCCAATCGTTTTTAAAAACATGGTTATTTCTCCACTTCCGAGGTAGTGAGGTCTGCTGCCGAATCGTCATTTTCAACGACAAGAAGATCGGCCAACCCAGCCTTGCCAAAAGTGACCCGATAAATATTCGTAAGAGCAAGGAAGGAAACTGCAATACCAGGCACTGCTCCCACACCAGAGACGATCCAGCGCGGGAATTGAGTGGCAACCCAACGATCATTTAAGGTCTGTTCGGCTAAGTTAATTGAACCAATTGCTAGAAGTACCATCACCCAAATAACAATTAATTGAATAACGACGAAAATAATTTTTCCGTAGCGTTCTGGCAGCTTCTCCATCAGCATATTGACACCCAAATGACGATTGTCACGATAAGCACCAATAATTCCTAAATAAACTAAGAAAATAAACGCGAGCCGTGCAATTTCTTCAGACCAAACAAGTCCGGAGTCAAAGGCAAATCGCATCACCACATTTAGAAACATAAAAGCAACCATGATGACGAGAAATACCGCCATCACAATCTCAATTAATCGGAAAATCTTATTAACCATTTGTGTGTCTCCACTTTTAATTGGGAAGTTACAGGCCGGAACTCGAAGTATTGAATTCCGGCCCGAAACTTAATTACTTAACCGCACGAATCTTGTCGGTAAGTTCTTTTGCCCAGTCGTTTTCTGCATAGAGCTTTTCAACGAGTGGTTCAATTGCCTTCTGCATCTTTTCAAGATCTTCGGCAGTTGGCTGGGTTACAGTTACGCCATTGTCCTGAAGGAACTTGCGATCAGTATCTACAGAAGCGATGTAGTTATCCCATGCAGATTCAGATGCCTTCTTAGCAGCAGCAGAAACAATTTCTTGCTGCTCAGCGGTCAAGCCATCAAAGAAACCAGCATTAACGATGAACTCGAGAGTTGCAATAATATGGTTGGTTTCATAAACGTACTTCTGAACTTCATTAAAACCTTCAGAAATAATGGTCACCATACCGTTATCCTGACCATCAACAACGCCAGTTTCCAAAGCAGTAAATAGCTCTCCCAATAGAATAACCTGCGCAGAAGCTCCAAAACCTTCAGCTAGACCAATATGAATTGGGTTTTGTGGCATTCGGAATTTCTGTCCCTTGAACTGTTCAAAGTTGGTGAGTTCCTTCTTTGATGAGAAGGTTCGTGCTGAGTTTGGTCCCCAGCCGAGAATCTTAGTGGTTGGGAATGCTTCAGCGAAGGATGCGGAAACTTCTTCTGCTACTTCTCCGGTCCAAACCTTCTTTGCGTGGTCAAGGTCGCGGTAGAGGAATGGCCAGTCCGAGATAAGCATGGTCGAGAATTCTTGATTCATCGGAGTACCAACAAGAACCGCTTCAATTGTTCCGTTACGTACACCATCCCAGAGATCAGCTTCATTACCTAAAGCACCGGAGTGATGAACTTCGATATCGAGAGCACCATTCGTTGCCTTTTCAACTTCTGGTACAAAGACTTCATCGATAGCCTTGGCCATTGGATGACTCGCAGCCCAGTTGCTACCAATGCGCACAACCTTAGTTTCAGTTGCTCCTCCGGCACTGCTGTCAGAATTTCCACCTGAACAAGCGGAAAGGCCCAATGCTACTGCCGCAATAACTGCAGCTGACTTAGCGAGCTTCATTAGTTATCTCCTTTGATAGAGTGCGTATTTAACGCGATTGTTTAAATTCAGTTGCCCTCTTCTAACAACCGAATCAAAATTTTTGCCGAGTCTTGTTCGCGATCAAGTGCAACATCGAACGCTTCAATACCCTGCGCAAGTTCAAATTCATGGCTAATCACAGCATCCACGTTTAGACCAGCAGCCAATAATGAAACGGCGTCGTTCATTTCATCGATAAAACGATATGAACCAATCCAAGTAATTTCACGAGTTACTAACTGCCCGAGAACCGCATTCACAGCAGTGCTTGGAAGGTTTCCAACCTGAACTAATAAACCGCCTTTTTCGAGTGCTGATAAAACCGCACCAAATGTGGCAGCAACACCAGAAGTTTCAAAAACAATTTCGATTCCCGCTGGAATTTCATCTTTTGCCGCATTTACGATTTCGTCTGCACCAAGTGCCTTAGCACGCTCAAGAGCTGCCTCGTTTACGTCAATTGCCACAATCCGTGAAGCACCCCGCTGCTTTGCTGCCGCTAATAACAACAGACCGATTGGGCCAGCACCATTAATAGCAATAGGTTTGCCAGCGATGCCTTCTGGGAGTACCGAGTTCACACGATTAATCGCATGAATACCGACGGCGAGCGGCTCTGCTAAAGCGGCACGCTTTAAATCTAGCTCTGCCGGGAGTGGAATAATATGGTCTGCAGCAACAAGCTTGTACTCACTCATGCCACCATCAGTATGTGGATCAAGCGCAGCTGAACCGAAATAACGAACTTGCGAATAGAGGTTATCTCGGCCAGCAAGCCGTTCTGGAAGAACTTCATCTCCCACTACAGTGGCCGGATATATCGTTACTGCTTGGCCAACTTCTAAAGTTTCAACTCCATCACCCAAGGCGGCGATAATCCCAGATACTTCATGACCAAGAACCAATGGATTCTTTAGGACCGCAGTTCCGGATGCGCCATTTTTTACATACGAAACATCTGACCCGCAAATACCGGCATAAGCCATGCGAACCAAAACTTCATTTGCGCCTGGAGTAGGCACGTCAATTTCATCAAGCCGTAAATCATTTGCACTGTGCACTACGAGTGCCTTCATCTTCTGCATGGCAGACAAACTCCTTTGTTTATTCCAGTAACTTTCGCTATGGAACTTTATCTGTATGAGACTAACTTACATACAAGATTAGTATACAAGCAAATTTATGAGTATAATTACTTTTGAAGCAAAGGAGGTTCGAATGGCGAAGCAGCCAGCAAACAATGCTGAGACACTCGCAAAAACGCAGCAAGGACACGCAAAGAATGCACGTTCACTGGTCTACGAACATCTCCGAAATCAAATTATTGGACTCTACTACCGCCCAGGTTCAGCAATTTCTGAAAACGAAATCGCAAAACAATTAGACGTCTCCCGAACCCCTGGAAGAGAAGCCTTAGTGCTTTTAGCCGAAGAAGACTTCGTACAAATCGTTCCGAAAGTGGGCACATTCGTTACAGATATCGATATGACCCGCGTTAAAGAAGCGCAATTTCTTCGCGAAGCAGTTGAAGTGACTTCACTTCGGCAACTGAAATACCCATTGGATAAAAAATTAATTGAACTAATCTCGGGAAACTTAGATCGACAAGCCGCGCTAGAAGTTGGTGATTACTATGAATTCTTCTACCTCGACGAAGAATTCCACCGGCTTTTAATGGCACTAGGGAGCCATCATCAGTCTTGGGATTATGTAGTTCAAGCAAAATCCCATCTTGACCGAGCACGCATCGTCGGCTTACGCGAGATTCCAGATAACGCTCGCTTCTCACGGCAACATCGAAGAATTTTCAATGCAGTCTTAGATGAAGATATAGAAACAGCAATCAGCGAGATGGAAAATCATCTCCGAATTGTCTTTGACGACATTCGAATTCTTGACCAAGTTCCGGCACATCCATTTGCCCAATATTTAGGCCGCTAACTGTAAGCCAATCTAGGCTACTCGTTACAACTCCCGCGAAGTATCTACCTGATGGAAGTTTAGATGCGAGCGCGACGCCGTCGGCCCACGTTGCCCTTGGTAACGCGAATGAGTAGCACCCTGACCATAAGGGCGCTCTGCAGCTGAAGATAGTTGGAAGAAGCAAAGCTGACCAACTTTCATGCCAGCATAGAGCTTGATTGGCATAGTTGCCGTGTTCGAAAGCTCAAGTGTAACGTGACCAGAGAAGCCAGGATCAATAAAACCTGCGGTCGAATGAGTCAATAATCCAAGGCGACCTAAGCTGGACTTTCCTTCAAGGCGTGCGGCGACGTCGTCGGCAAGTGTTACCTGTTCGAAAGTAGAACCAAGCACAAACT
>JAXFDG010000171.1:0-9053 GCA_034173665.1 Arcanobacterium sp. | reverse complement strand
CATTGAACGGGTAAGTCCGGCAGATGGTTCGATCACGTATGGTGTGTAACGCTCACCGGTTGCTTGTTCAAAGTATTCAAGCTTCTTTCCGGAAGCTTCGCTATGGGAAGTGAGATCGAAATCAGTACGGTTCGCAATACCTTCAAGTTCTCCCCATTCGGAACCTTGGAATCCGAAACGGTACTCGATATCAACTGTCCGCTTTGAGTAATGTGAAAGCTTTGCTTCTGGATGCTCATACAAGCGAAGGTTCTCGGCGTCAATTCCAAGATCTTGATACCAAGCTAAGCGAGCATCAATCCAGCTCTGATGCCATTCTTCATCTTCGCCTGGTTTTACGAAGAACTCGATTTCCATCTGTTCAAATTCGCGGGTGCGGAAAATAAAGTTTCCTGGGGTGATTTCGTTACGGAAAGACTTTCCAACCTGACCAATTCCAAATGGTGGCTTCTTCCGAGCTGTGGTGAGCACGTTATTGAAGTTTACGAAAATACCCTGTGCAGTTTCCGGGCGAAGGTAATGTAAACCAGATTCATCATCAACTGGGCCCAGGAAGGTTTTTAACAGACCGGAAAATGGTTTAGATTCAGTCCATTGCCCCTTGTTCCCACAGTTCGGACATGGCACATCAGCCATGTCTACTGATTCTTCAGCCACTCCCTTGCGAGCCGCATATTCTTCAATGAGCTGATCTTCACGTAGACGCTTATGGCAAGCGGTACATTCGGTGAGTGGATCGGAGAATGTGGCAACGTGTCCGGACGCAACCCAAATCTCGCGTGGAAGGATAATTGAGGAATCTAGGCCGACGACGTCTTCTCGCGCGGTTACATTTGCGCGCCACCACTGGCGCTTAATATTTTCTTTCAATTCAACGCCAAGTGGACCGTAATCCCAAGCTGAACGAGTACCGCCATAAATTTCACCTGCCGGGAACACAAAGCCACGACGCTTTGCTAATGAGATTACGTTGTCTAGACGTGATGGAGCCGCTTTGGCCATTATTTCTCCTTTTGTTGTTTCACATCTGGATGATGTGATGTTTGTTCCTTTTATTCTACGTAGTTCTGTAACGGAATTGAATCTCCAAGGAAAGGATTAACTAGACAATGGTCACAACTAGGGTTGATACCCGAGATACGGTTGCAGGGCACACAACTCTAATTGATAATGAATATCATGAAGATTAAGAAAAAGTTTCAAATTATTGCTTTAATGACGGCGAGCGCTTTTGCTCTTTCAGCTTGTGCTTCAAGCACTTCTAACTCCAGCACTAGCAGCAGCAACACAACAGCTGCAAACGCAGTACAAGTTGCAACATCTTTCTATCCACTCACCTACCTAGTAAAAGAAATTGGTGGCGATAAGGTTGCAATTACCGACCTCACTCCTCCAGGCTCTGATGCTCACGGAGCAGAACTTGCACCAGCAGATATTGCAAAACTCCAAAAGATGGATTTAGTGATTTATTTAGACACCTTCGCTCCAGCAATCGATGAAGCCATCGAAACATCTGATCTGAAGAATGTGCTTGAGATTGGGCAATCAGTAAATCTACTTGAACAAGAAGAAGTGAATGCCTTTTCAACGAATCTTGGCACAGAAACTGAACACGCTAACGAAACCGCAGAAGAACATGCGGAACATAGCGAGGAAGAAGCCGACCACGATCACAGCACCGAAACCGCTGAGGAACATGCAGACCACGATCACGGCACTCATGATCCACACTTCTGGACAGATCCTGCACGCTTAGCGCAAGCAGCTCCTGTGGTCGCAGCTGAACTCGCAAAGATTAGTCCTGAAAACTCTGAACTCTTCACCAATAATGCAACTGCAGTTACCGAAAAGCTCACTAAGCTTGCAGAAGGTTTCAAAACTACGTTAGCCAGCAAGCAGTGCCAGACTGACGCTTTCATCGTCACCCATCTTGCCTTTGGCTACCTAGCTTTAGAAAACAACCTGAAGCAGATTGGAATCGCTGGAATCGACCCAGAAACCGAGCCTTCCCCAGCAAGAATTGCGCAGATTAAAGAAGCGGCAGAACATTACAAAGTCTCTACCATCTTCACCACATCTGACGCTGAAAAGAAAGCTGCAAGCACAGTAGCTGCCGAAACTGGAACAAAGGTGGAAGTTCTTGACCCAGCTGCAACTCAACGCGATACAAATAAAGATTACGCTCAAGTAATGGAAGAGAACTTCAAACTCTTAAGTACTGCACTTGGATGCAAGTAACTCCTATCTGATTGCGATTAACAATCATTATCAAAAGAGAGTAAGCTCCCACATCCACAATACGTAGTGCGCTAGCTGCTGGACTAGAATAGCAGCTAGCGCACTTTCGCAATATTTCGAAACTTAAAGGCAATTATGACTGCAGTAATTAAGGTCTCCGACCTCCATGTGAAACTAGATTCCGCACATATTTTGCGTGGGATAAATATGGAAGTATCTGTTGGTGAAGTAATCGCAATCCTTGGGCCAAACGGTTCAGGAAAATCCACTCTTATTAAAACAATTGTTTCAACCGTGGATTACTCTTCTGGGTCACTCCAACTTTTCGGCACAGAACTGCATAATCGTCGGAATATCCCTTGGGGGAAAATTGGTTATGCTCCGCAGCGAGTTACCGCCTCTTCAGGAGTTCCCTCCACAGCCCTTGAAACAGTTTGCTCTGGTCTTAATTACGGGAGAAAGTTTCGTTACAGTAAGGAAGAAATCGCAAAAGCTCACGCCGCACTGGAACTTGTAGGATTAAAACAGCGGGCAGGAGACGCCGTCGATACTTTTTCTGGTGGGCAGCAACAACGCGTCCTAATTGCGCGCGCAATTGCGAAACAGCCAGAACTCTTAATCTTGGATGAACCATTCTCTGGAGTTGATAAGAGCTCGCGGGAAACTATCATCAAACTACTGCATGACTTTAAACGCCAAGGCAAAACCGTGCTTTTAGTACTACATGAACTTTACGGTTTAGAAACACTTATTGACCGCGCAATCCTCCTTGAACACGGACAAATCACTGCTGCAGTTGCACCAGACCAACTCACACCAGCTCATTCGCATTGCGACCCAGAACATGATCACCAACATGAACACGAGCTGCACTTACCACATACCCGCACGCCAGCGATGGGAGACCCTTGCTAATGATTCTTGAAATGCTCAGTTCCCCATTAATGCAGCGCTCTTTGCTTATTGCACTACTAGTTGGAATCAGTGCTCCAATTGTGGGCACGTATCTCGTGCAACGGCGCCTAACGTTACTCGGTGACGGTATTGGACACGTGGCTTTAACTGGTGTTGCTCTCGGCTGGCTTGCCGCAAACTTTGCCGGTGCAGCCGAGAAAGATGCCTGGGCAGTACCAGGAGCGATTATTGCTTCAGTGCTCGGTGCCCTAGCAATTGAGTGGATGCGCAAACGTGGCCATGCCTCAGGTGATGTGGCTCTCGCACTGCTCTTCTATGGCGGAATTGCCGGTGGCGTATTCTTAATTGCTTTAGCTGGCGGAACGTCCAGCAATCTTACCGGGTATCTCTTTGGCTCAATCTCTACGGTTTCCACCTCTGATTTAGTGCTAACTATCGTGCTTTCAGTTTTAATTGGAGCTGTTGGAATTGGACTCCGCCCGGCCCTCTTTACTCTCTGCCACGACGCCGAGTTTGCCAGAGCCTCCGGGCTTCCGGTCGCGCTATTATCTGCTTTAATTTCCGTGATTGCAGCACTGACTGTTTCTTTAGCAATGCGAGTTGTGGGCGTACTTCTGGTATCAGCATTAATGATCGTGCCGGTGGCTGCTTCCCAACTAGTTACACGTTCATTTAAAGCTACGATGCATTTGGCGATGTTTATCGGTGCAACAGTGAGCATTTCCGGTCTCATGATTACCTACTTTTATCCTTGGTCGCCTGGCGCAACAATCGTCCTCTTAGCAGTGGGAGTTTACGTAATTTTAGCTATCGCCCACCCGATTGTTATTCGCAAGCAGCAACAGCGTGATTTTGATCCGCATCCAGATTTACCGGCAGATATGCGAAAAGTTCCAGCTACAGATGCAGAAAATAGTAATAATCTGCAATGCTCAACGAATTCCGCATATAGTTTGTAATTAGTTTTGAATCTTATTTAGTTCTAAGGAGGGGCCGATGCAAAGAATGACTAAGCAGCGCGCTTCAATTTTTGAATTGCTGCGTCAACGCACCGATTTTTTAACTGCCGCCGATGTGCATGAACTCCTAAAAACAAACGATATTAATATCGGCATTGCTACTGTATATCGAAATTTACAGGCAATGGCCGAGCAAGGCGTGGTTGATGTAATCCGCCAAGAAGGCACCGACACGCAAAGTTTCCGTTACTGTGGTGAAGAAGATTCCCACCATCATCATTTAATTTGCCGGTGTTGCGGCACTTCAGTGGAAATCACTGGCGAAGAATTTGAAGCCTGGGCAAATTCCGTAGCAAAAGAACACGGCTTTACTGAGTTAAACCACTCTCTAGAGCTTTACGGAACCTGCAAACATTGCACAAAGCATGAAAAGCCACATCTCGTGGGAGGTCGAAACTGATGGCGAAAGAAATTGAAGATTTTTATCTCCGCCTCCCAATTCGGCTCGGGCAATTCCTAAAACTTGCAAACCTTGCCGAAAACGGTGCCCATGCCCGGGAATTAATTCAAGACGGCGTGGTGGAAGTTAACGGAGAAGTTGAGACACGTCGCTCCCACGAGCTAAAAGACGGCGACGTGATTACGCTCGATGATGGATACAATGCGGCTGTGTCTATTCGGGTGCGGGAAGAATAACGATTTTAAGATCATTCTTTTAACAGATAAATACCTTGTGGGTTCCTAAAAACTTAGGAACCCACAACTTTCAAAAAACGATTTTATTCACTGCACTAAACAGCAATCCCTCAGTCTCGCAGCTCCCAGCCCTGAGCATCGTGATGCCATTTAGTTCCGGGCGTTGAAACAAGAATCAGAACTCCTTCGATAAATCCCCAAAGTCCTGAAATCGGAGAAAGTAGACCGAAGGATAAAACACTAATTAGTAGCTGTGCCAGGCCTTTCCCATTTTGCCCCAGGTAAAAATTATGGATTCCCAGCGCACCAACGAGAATTCCAAGCACGCCTGCCACAATTTTCGACCTTTGACCGTGATATCCATAAGGTGACTGTGGCGGCCCAGCATAGGGCTGCTGATAATTAGGGCTCTGTTGATAATTAGCGTTAAAAGAAGCTGATTCAGCTCTAAATGGATTTGTTTCTTGCTGATTCTGAGCTTGGAATGGTGGCATCTGTTGCTGCCCACCTTGCCCGTAATAATTCTCAGTCATCTTTACCTCAATCCAAATATATTTTGCAATATCTATTTACAAAATATATACAAACAGCTTTCTTTAATTTTACCCAATTATCGCATCACGCCCTAGCAAAACCTTTAAATCTGAGTATAGACTCTGCCCAGGGCTTACTCGGAAAGTTGGACCCAACTCAAGAATCGTCGTCTTTTCTTTCCCAATCAGATGTAGACGTACCTCAGAGCTCCCGGGATATTCACGTAAAACTCGTGCTAAATCGGCTGTTAATGCCGGAGTGCAGCGTCGTTCATCAAGTTGAATTTGCAACGGTAAATCATTGTCTAAAGTAATCGTTGGGATTTTTACATCGCGCCCAGAAAGTTGCACCTGACCATCGCGAATCGAGATTCGCCCCTGTATGACAACCATATTGTCGGCTTCAAGTAAGTTATAAACATCTTTGAAAGTATTCGGGAAGAAATTAACTTCCATCGATCCAGTAAGATCTTCCAAAACTACAGTTGCCCAGGCTTGACCATTCTTCCGTGAAGTCTTATGGATTACTTGTGAGACCAAACCGGCAACAACTACTTCTGCCCCATCAGTTAGATTTTCCGAATCCCCCACGAGACTCACAATCGGAGTGTAATCAGATTGCCCAAAGAAACGTTCCAAGCCCGAAAGCGGATGATCAGAAATATATAGTCCAACCATATCTCGTTCAAAGGAAAGCTTTTGCTTCTTATCCCACTCTGCAATATCCGGAACGGTAACATCAAAGCCGCCAGAAACTTCTCCACCGAGGTCGCCAAATAAATCAAACTGCCCGGCAGCTTCATTCTTCTTCAGTGGAATTACTGCATCAATTGCTTCTTCATAAATTGCCATTAAGGAGCGACGAGTATACCCCAAAGAATCAAAAGCACCAGCTTTAATTAAGGCTTCGATTGCTCGGCGAGAACAAACTTGCTGTGGCACTTTATCTAAGAAATCTTGGAAAGAAGTAAAAGCACCCTTTTCTTCACGTGCTTGAATAATTCCGCTCACCACATTCGCGCCAACGGAATGTACAGCAGAAAGACCCACACGCACGTCGTCACCCACAGCCCAATAATCGGCACGTGATTCATTCACATCTGGAACCAAAACATTGATTCCCATCCTGCGGCACTCCGCCAAATAAGTCGCAACCTTATCCTTCTTACCGTTATTCGAAGTCAGCAAAGCCGCCATAAACTCAGACGGGAAATGTGCTTTTAGATACGCCGTCTGATATGAAACCAAGCCATAGGCTTCTGAATGCGATTTGTTAAATGCATAGGAAGTGAATGGAACAAGAATCTCCCACAGCGTATTAATTGCTTCATCGGAATATCCGTTATTTCGCATTCCTGCAGAGAAACCGGCAAACTGCTCCTGCAGCACCTCAGCTTTCTTCTTACCCATTGCCTTACGGAGCAAATCTGCCTGACCAAGGCTAAAACCAGCGAGTTTTTGCGCAATACGCATAACTTGCTCTTGGTACACAATCAGGCCGTAAGTAGAGCCAAGAATTTCTTCTAGATCCGCAGCAAGCTCTGGATGAATCGGAGTCTTTG
The DNA here is from genome assembly GCA_034173665.1 of Arcanobacterium sp. Taxonomy (GTDB): domain Bacteria; phylum Actinomycetota; class Actinomycetes; order Actinomycetales; family Actinomycetaceae; genus Arcanobacterium_A. Next base: position 2,150 of record JAXFDG010000171.1, on the reverse strand, counting down.
GTTGCTTATTGTTCTTCCGCAGCGCATAATTCGTATGCGAATTCGCACCCATCGGCCCGGGGCGATATAGTGCCGAAACCGCTGAAATATCAGCAAAGCTATCCATCTTCATCATCTTCAAGAGAGAACGCATGCCCGCCCCATCAAGCTGGAAGATACCGAGAGTTTCCCCGCGCGCTAAAAGTTCATAGGTAAGCTTATCGTCAAGCGAAACCGCGTCAATATCTGGGGCATCTTTCCCGTTTTCTTGAATATTTGCGAGCGCATCATTAATCACCGTGAGATTTGAAAGCCCCAAGAAATCCATCTTGATTAGCCCGAGTTCTTCACACTGCGGGTATTCAAACTGGGTCAGAATAATATCGTCTTTCGCGTTACGCATCAACGGAATAACGTCAGTTAGCGGTACGGACGACATAATCACCGCACAAGCGTGCACACCTGTTTGACGCACGAGCCCTTCTAAACCAAGCGCAAGATCGTAAACAGTTTTCGCCTCTTGATTCGTATTAATCAAATCACGGAACTCCCCGGCTTCCTTATAGCGTGGATGCTCCTTGTTAAACATCTGATTAACCGGAATATCTTTCCCCATTACCGACGGCGGCATTGCCTTTGTCAGATCATCGCCCATCTTAAACGGGAAGCCAAGTACACGCGCCGAATCTTTCAAAGCCTGCTTCGCTTTAATCGTGCCAAAGGTAACCACCTGGGCAACCTTATCCTTGCCATACTTCCGTTCCACATATTCAATAACTTCACCACGACGGCGATCATCGAAGTCGATATCAAGATCAGGCATCGAAACACGCTCTGGATTCAAGAAACGTTCGAAAAGTAGTTCATGCTTAATCGGATCAAGTTGAGTAATCCCCAAAGCGTATGCCACCATTGAGCCTGCTCCCGAACCACGGCCAGGACCAACACGAATCCCCTGTTCTCGGGCCCAGCGAATATAGTCACTCACCACAAGGAAGTACCCTGGGAAACCCATCTTCACAATAACTTCTACTTCATAGTTCGCGCGCTTGCGCACATGATCTGGAATCACTTCCCCAAAACGCTCATGCAACCCACGCTCAACTTCAGCGATAAACCAAGAAGTTTCATCTTCTCCCGGCGGAACCGGGAATTCCGGCATATAGTTTGCGCCCTCAGCAACAGTTTGGAACTCTACATTACAACGCTCCGCAACCAATAAAGTATTGGCACAAGCCTCAGGAAGATCCGCAAAAAGTTCCTGCATTTCCTGTGTTGAGCGTAAATGATACCCATGCCCGTCAAATTTAAAACGGTCAGGGTCATTCAATGTCGAACCAGAATTAATACAGAGCATTGCATCTTGAATTCGCGCATCTTCACTGGAGACGTAATGGGAATCATTCGTTGCAATAATTGGTGCATTAATTTTTCGCGCTAAAGCAATAAGCTCTTTTTGCACACGACGCTCAATCTCATTATTGTGGTCCATAATCTCCACAAAAAACGAATCGCGCCCAAAAATATCCTGTAATTCGCCAGCAGCTCGCAAAGCTTCTTCAGACTGCCCCAAACGCAACCGTGTTTGCACTTCTCCCGAAGGGCATCCTGCTGTACCGATCAGTCCTTCATGATAAGTTTCCAGAAGTTCCCGATCCATCCGGGGATACTTACCCATGGTCCCCTCAAGAGAAGCCAGCGACCCCATCCGGAACAAGTTATGCATTCCGGTGGTAGTTTCACTCAGCAACGTCATATGAGTGTAGGTTCCATTTGCGGAAACATCATCAGCTTTTTGATCCGGGGTTCCCCACTTCACGCGTGACCGATCATGGCGTGAAGTTCCTGGAGTCATATATGCTTCAACCCCAATAATCGGCTTCACTCCAGCTTTTTTCGCTTCTTTCCAAAACTTGAATGCGCCATGAAGATTACCATGATCAGTAATCGCAACTGCTGACTGTCCTTGTCGCGCAACTTCAGCAACCAATTTTCCAACATTGGCAGCTCCATCAAGTAACGAGAAATCAGTGTGTACATGCAGGTGGGCGAAATCTTGCTGGGAACTCATGCCCTCTATTGTAGCGAATTTAGCACAATAGATTCGCTCTCTCTCAAGCTCGAACAGAGCCTACTTTCCCACATATCTCATCTGAGAATGCCAAATTCCC
>JAXFDG010000170.1:0-3938 GCA_034173665.1 Arcanobacterium sp. | reverse complement strand
GTGTGTACATGCAGGTGGGCGAAATCTTGCTGGGAACTCATGCCCTCTATTGTAGCGAATTTAGCACAATAGATTCGCTCTCTCTCAAGCTCGAACAGAGCCTACTTTCCCACATATCTCATCTGAGAATGCCAAATTCCCGCGTCTAAAAACCGTTCTCCCGGCAACACCTCATACCCGAGCGATTCATAGAATGGGATAACTCTCACCTGTGCTGAAAGCTCAATCACAGCTTTTGCATCATGCCGAAAAATCTCATCGTGAGCAGCAGACATTAACTTCCTTCCAGCTCCACTCCCACGACTTTCGGGAAGAACCGCAACACGCCCAATATGCCAAGCAACCCCGGGGGCATGCGGTGGAAGGATTCGACACGTTCCCAAAGGTACGCCGTCTTCACTGGAAAGAAGTAAGTGGATCGTGTCCACAGCCGCATCTAAAGCATCTAGCTCTTCTTCTGCTGGCACTTCTTGTTCGTCTACAAAAACCTGAAAGCGAATCTTATAGCAAGCCGTAAGTTCAGTTTCATTATCGACGACGTGCACTTTCATTGCGACTCACTTTCTGTTCAAATAAGTCCAGCTTTCTTAACTCCAGGTTTCCCTCCCGGGATTAATATCCGCTGCACAAGCATACATCAATAGCTACTACCTCAGTATCAGTCAATATCAAGTGCGTTATCTGCATCGTCGAGAACAGTGCTCAGCTGAGTCGCAATTGATCCAAAGCAGATTGTAAATCTTCCGGGTATGGAGACGTAAACTCCAAGTATTCTAAAGTTCTTGGATGTTGGAATCCCAAACGCACGGCATGTAACCACTGTCTCGTTAGCCCTAGCCTATCGGCAAGAGCCTGATCGCGCCCGTAAGTCTCATCTCCGATACAAGGATGGTTAATTGCAGCCATGTGTACGCGAATTTGATGTGTCCGTCCAGTTTCTAAATGCACTTCTAGCAACGCCGCACTTGGCAGAACTTCCACCACATCATAGTGCGTAATTGCTGGTTTACCTTCAGGACGCACGGCCATCTTCCACTGATAGCGATTGTCACGCCCAATAGGCGCATCAATCGTTCCGCTAAATGGATCTGGGTGCCCAGCAACTAGTGCATGATAAATCTTCGTAACTGTGCGATTTTTAAAAGCACGTTTTAATCCGGTGTAGGCAAGTTCTGATTTTGCAACAACCATACACCCAGTTGTGCCGACGTCGAGTCGATGCACAATCCCTTTTCGTTCCGGAGGACCGGAAGTTGTTAAACGAATTCCCGAAGCAAGCAATGCACCCAGAACATCCGGACCTACAAAATTTAAAGATGGATGCGCTGCTACCCCATTAGGTTTATTCACCACAATTAAATCTTCGTCTTCATAAATTGTAGTCAGATCCGCAACAGGCGTTGGAACAGGCTCCACGCTTGGAGATGGTGGTAATTCAACTTCTAAAAGACCTGGTTGCTGCAGCTTCATTGCAGGCTTGGCTACGATTTCACCATTAAACAAGACTTTTCCAGAATTAATTAACTCGCTGCATTTTGCCCGGGAAACCCCGGTGAAACGCGAAAGTAATGAGTCCACACGTTCTCCCAAGAAATCAGGAGGCACCGGATAAGAATTAAACATTTAAAGACTCAGTGCCCTTCTTCTCCTGGTATTCATCCCAAAACTGCATTCCGATTAGCACTGCCACGCCCAGAACAAGCGCAATATCGGCGACGTTACCAATAAACCAGTTATTGTAATTAATAAAGTCGACCACATGACCAGTTCCGAATCCCGGTTCACGAAATAAGCGATCAATCAGATTCCCTAATGCACCGGACCAAATCACCGTCAAAACATACAGATATCGTTGTTCTTTAAAACGCGCAATCACCAAAGGCATTCCAATTACAATCGCCGCTGCAAAGATTGTGAAAATCCAAGTGAAGCTATCCCCTAAAGAGAATGCTGCACCAGAATTAAAAATTAAGCGCAGGCTTAAAAACTCACCAAGTAGCGGGATTTGTTGACCATTTGCAAGCGCAGAAATTGCCCACTGTTTTGTTGCCTGATCAATTGCCGTCAAAAGGAGCAGTAATACAATTGCAATAACCCAAGTCTTTTTCGAATGTTGCACATCCAATAGTTTAACATCTGAACTAGTTTCAGCTCATGAGCGCTAAAATGCTGAATTATCCAGGAAATCAGCATTCAAACACAGCTGGCAAATAAATCAGATTAATATCTCTTTCCAAGAAGTTCAGATATCAACAAAGCCAAACTCACAGAAAGGAAAGTGAGTATTTTAAAGGGGCTAACAGGAATTCCTGTCAGCCCCTTTAAAATACAACCAGTTAAATTACTGAATTAGCAAAATTACTGAATTTCAGAACCTTCAACATTGGTGAGCAAAGATTCGAGGTAGCTCTTCAAGCGACCACGGTAGTCACGCTCAAAGTCACGCAATTCTGAAATCTTGCGTTCCATAAGTGAACGTTCTTCTTCCAACTTGGTAAGGGTACGGTTGTGAGTTTCTTCAGCTTCAGTAATAATCCGAGTGCTTTCAGCCTGAGCTTCAGAAATCATTCGCTCCGATTCTGCCTTACCATCGGAGATGTACTCGTCGTGAAGACGCTGTGCAAGAGCAAGCATGCCTGCTGCAGAATTTGCAGCTTCAGTGGTTGGCTGCTGCTCAACAGCAGCAAATGCACCAGTTTGATGTGCAGCTTCTGGAGCTGGAGCTGCTTCTGGTTCAGCATTCTCAAGTTCAGTAATACGTGCTTGAGCCGCCTGCAACTGAGCTTCAAGCTCGGCCTTTTCACGCGAAAGCGCAGCGATGGTCTCAGCTACTTCATCAAGGAAAAAATCGACTTCGTCTTGATCGTAGCCTTCTTCAATAGCCTTTGGCTCCTTGAAGCGCATATTCACAACGTCGTGTTCCGACAACATTGCCATGGTCTTACCTCATGTCTGTCTGGGTTCACGTAAGAACAATCTCCGTGAAACTTTCTTTACAAGCTAATTTTTACCACAATCAGGCACAACTAGCCATCTATAGCAGAAGTCCCGCTAGTTGCGAAACAATCACCTGCAGGATTCGCACTCCAATAAAGAGCACAATAAACCCAAGGTCAATGCCTACTCCCCCAAATTGAATTGGCTTAATATATCGAGCGAGAATTCGCAATGGAGGATCAGTCAACCGATAAATCAGATTTGCCAGCAATAAAACAATTCCTTGCGGTTGAAAATCACGGACAAAAATCTGTACTAAGTCGAACACTACTCGCGCAATCAAAATGAGCGAGTAGAGTTCGAGAACCCAATATAGGGCTGCAAATACGTAAGTCATATTTCTCTATGTATTTCAGAATTCAGTGAATTCTTAACGGGCAAAATCGTGCTCTTCAACTCCGCCTCGTGAATCTAGCTTCACTGAGTTTGGAGTTAAAAGGAAGACGTCGTCGGAAATACGTGAGAATGCACCTTCTAGGCCGAAGCAAAGACCAAGAGCGAAATCTACAATACGAGCACGCTCACCGTCAGCAGCCTGCGAAAGGTTCAAGATAACTGGAGTACCAGAGCGGAACTCTACCGCGAAATCTTTAATCTCACGATAAGAAGAAACCCACATCGTCACAATCCGAACGATATCTGAGCTGGTTAAAGCATGCATCGGAGAAATATTTCCCTCTTCTGCATACTCGCCTTCTTCATCTTCATAGACCTCATCAAGGAACTCGTATTCGTCTTCGAAGCCTTCAGACTTTTGTGTAATTCGATCTAAAAATCCCATGATTTGCACCTATCAGTCTTCATCTTCAAATAAGAATGGTGGAATATCTAAATCTGGGCGACGACGTTCCGGTTCCGCAACCTCTGGTTCTGCCGCTTCGAGTACTTCTGGGGCGGCAGCACGAGGAGCTACTGGAGAAGCAATATTTCCGGCAGCAACT
>JAXFDG010000169.1:0-22383 GCA_034173665.1 Arcanobacterium sp. | reverse complement strand
CCACAGCCTCTAGTTCTTCAAACCCGGCTCACAATTCATTAATGGCATCAGCATCACGTTCGAGTAACAACGCAGCCAAAATAATACCAGTAACACTTGCTAAGGCCATCACTAAAAATGCTGCCTGATAACCATAAGCATCCCGCAACATTCCGAGCGGAGTCGCAATCACCATAATCGCTACTTGCGCCGCAATATAAAAACTAATCAAATAAACTGAAGCGGAACGGGCTGGATCAAAATGCAAATTCACATAATGCAAAGCCCCCAAGACCATTAACGGCACAGTCAAACCATGCAATAAACGAGCTGCTACGATAAGCGGAATTAAATCAAAAATTCCAGCACCCGCAATCATCGTCAGAATTAGCGCACTCCCAAGAAGCATCGCTTTCTTTGCACCAATTTTTCGCACTAGAATCGGCACCAAACTCATGAGAATTGTTTCGATAATAACGTAAGTAAAAACAAGTGCACTGTATGCTCGTTGCCCAGTCTCTGGGGTTGCGAATAAGCTAGCAAAAAAGTTCGGAAACATTTGTGAATCAAAGATTGAAAACATCGTCCAGACTAAAACGACCCAAGCTGAAAGCACCCAAAGTTTTCTATTTCTCACTACCTCTTGAAAATCTTGCCATAGGCTTGTTTTTACTTGCTCAGCACTTTCTACAGAAACTGCAGTATCAACAAGTGCCTCCTGGGGTACTTCTGCTGATATTTCTTGTAGTACTTCTTTTGATGCTTCTTGTGGTGCTTTCGTGCCAAAAATCTGAGTCAGCAACAACATAACACCCATCACAGAAGCAGCCCAGAAAATAATGTCTGGATTTAACGGATATAAAGCTCCCATTGCGATGACGCCGCAAGCAAAACCGAAAGAACCAAACATTCGCGCGCGACCAAATTCAAATTTATGATGCCGCGCAAAACGATTGAAGTACGCTTCAGAAAAAGAAGCTGGAGCTGAATATGAAACTGCGAAGAAGATTGCTCCAAGCAATACTCCTATGTAAAAATTTCCTTCTAATAACGGACGATAAATCAAAACTCCGAATGGGCCGATTAACGTTGCCATTATCGAAATAAAAAATAACAAGTTTCGACGTAACCCGATCCGATCTTGCACAGCTCCGTAAGTTAATAAAGTAAACATGACGGCGAGGCCATTAAAAGAAAAAATTGTGCCAACTTGTTTTCCATTCAGCCCTAAGCCGCCAACTGGATCAGTCAACCAAATTTGGAAAAATGAAAACCAAGAAGACCACCCGGCATATAAGAAAAGAAAGCTGAGTGCAGCATAGAGGTATGGGCCGGTGAGATGTTTCTTCATAAGTCCACTTCAATCGCAGAGCAGTGCCAAGTGCTTCTTTGGATAAATCGCAGTAAGCACGTATTAAGCAGGTTGTATTTATAGTTAGTAAAAAGTTCTCCACTCTTTACCGCTCAGCAACTGTACGGCGCGGCAGGCAAAGCCTGCAAGCTGAGAAGAAAAATTCACATTATCCAGCGAAGAACCACTGCAAAATAAGCTCAACATCACCCATAGTCTGCTGGGAGAATAACGCTCGAGCAACTTTAGCCGGATGGTCAGTAATGATTAAATCGACTTCAGAACCAGCAAATTTCTCAATCGATTCTGCAGAATTAACAGTCCAAACTGCAATTCGTTTTCCAGCTTCTTGCAGTTGCGAAATCCGCTGAGAATTTTCCGCCAGACCTTCTTCTAAAATTAGCCAATCTGCAACAAGATCCTGCTGCTCACCTAACGCAAAGAAATAGGCATATCCCGACTGAATTTCCGGATATTCCCGTTCAAGATACTTAATCAGATCGTAGTCTAAGCTCATTAAAACAATCCGTGATTCAAGCTGACGTTCCTTAATGATTGAGACTACCTCATCAACCATTTTCTGGTCAGCAGTATCGCCTTTAAGTTCTAAAAATAAACCAAAACTAGCATGATTTTGCACTAAATCTAATACTTCAGTTAATTGCGCAACCGGTTGTGCCGGACGTGATTTTTTAAACTCATCATTCACTTTGAGCTGTAAAACATCTGTTAAGGAGAGGTCTTCAGCTGCTGCGTCTAATCCTGCTACTCGCTTAAAAGTATCATCATGATTAATGATGTAGATTCCATCTTTTGTACGTTGCACGTCAAGTTCTGCATATTCGATTCCAATATCGATACTTCGTTGGACTCCCAGCAATGAATTCTCGGCCGCAAGATTTCCACCACCTCGATGTGCGGCAACTGAGATTTTTGCTTCGGTACGAATAATTTGATCAGCTCCATATGCAAGAACTAAGGAAAGTCCCGCTAGGGAGAGCATAAGTAAAATACTTACCCATAAAGTTAAAGAACGTCGAAAAACACCGAATATCGTCATCCTCTTGGCGACGCCGCGGAATAAATCTTTTTCTGGTTCCACATTTAGTGTGACCGTATTATTCTTAGTGATTTCACGTTGCTCAGCGAAGAATAACCCCCAATCACGAATTTCATAAGGAGCAACAAGAAATAAAACAAAGGCAATAATTGTGAAAACCGAAAATAAGAAAAAGAAGACTGAAAAACGAATCGAGATTTCAGTATCCGGCAAAATGTAAAACAATAAAATATTTATTAATGCCGTAAGAGCAACCGCAAAGGCCAAACAAACACCAATATTAAGGAATCCGCGCAAAATTTCTTTTACTATTTTCCACGGTTTTTGCAACACTAAATTAATTGAAATTTTTGCTGCTTGCCAAGGATTTTTCGCTTCAAAAAGCATCGCGGGAAGAATGAAAGACAATAATACTGCTCCCGCCAAAAGCATTAACAACGCAACAAAGTAAAGAACCGAATAAACTCCGCTCCGAGAAATTTCGTTTTGGATAAAACTCGGAATCTTCACCCACTCTAAACCAATAAGTTTCGGCCCAATTCCCGCAAACGGAACTAATAACACAAAATAAATCGCAATAATAATAGTCGCAGGATGGAAAAAACGCGGAATCTGTTTCGCGCTTTCCCAGAATAAAGTTTTCACGCTGGTAAATCGGCTACCAGTTAAATATAGCTCTTTCGCAATTAAGAAAAATGGAACTATTTCGAGACTAACAAAAAGAATCATCATCAGTAACGAAGTAATCACTAGGATCAGTCCACCGAAACTGAAAATTAATTTCTGATAGTCCCCCGAACTTACAACTGATATCCCGGAAATCCAGAGAGAAAACTTTATTGCTAATTTATATAAGGGTAAAAGAACTAAAGTGTAAACGCCGAAAATAAGAACCTGATACCGCAAGAAAATTGAACTATCCAAATCTGAAATCGGATTTACTTCACCAAGAAAATTCAAAAATCTCCGCCAAAACGGTAACTTGTGCTGAGAAAGTTTCACTTCGCTCCTCATCGATATTGCCTAACATCTCTACGTCTACTACCCGATATCCTAAATCTACCTGGTAAAACTATTCCGAAGCAGAATACAATTTGTTATCTTTAATCTGATGTATTACGGAATACTAAGTGGAATTCTTTGGGCTCTTGATACAACAATCATGGGCTTTGCACTAGCACTAATGATTCTCCAAGGAGCACAGGGAATCGCTCCCGCTATTGTAGTAGTTTTTCTTGGGCCATTACTACACGACCTTTTAAGCGCGCTTTTCGTCACTGGAATAAATGCTTCTCGCGGCCGGGCTAAAGAAACTTACTCTGCTCTGAAAACTAAAGGTGGAAAAATTGTCGCCCTCGGAGCACTTCTCGGTGGCCCAATTGGAATGACCGGGTACGTAATTTCAATTAACCATATCGGCAGTGCCTATACCGCTGTATTAACAGCTTTCTATCCAGCTTTCGGTGCGATTGTTGCATACTTCTTACTCCGTGATCGACTCAAATTTTTCCAAGTAATCGGTCTCTGTTTAGCAATTATTGGTATTACTGGAATTTCTTATCTCACTACTTCTCCAGAAAATGTGTCTGGAACTCCATGGATTGGGCTATTTGGCGCAGCAGTCACCATTATCGGTTGGGGCGGTGAAGCAGTAATCTATTCATATTCAAAAAAGGCCAGCGATATTCCAACGGATATCGCCCTTGAAATCCGTCAATCAATATCAGCAGTAACTTACTTATTAATCACAATTCCACTTGCAGTATATTCAGGATTCACTATCAATCATTTAAACTTCTTCAGTCTCTGGCTCTTTGCGCTTGCGGCAATCGTCGGCTCCCTGTCCTACTACTGTTATTACAGTGCTATTGAAAGAATTGGACCAACACGAGCCATGGCTTTAAATATTTCGTATTCAGCTTGGGCAATAGTTTTCACTGCGATTATCACGCTTACATTCCCCAGTATTCTGGCAATCATATGCTGCCTTGCGATTATCTTTGGATCTACCCTGGCAGCCCATTTTCGCAATAATAAATCAAATACTCCTGCATAAAAGAAGAGAGACGAGTTTTCACTCGCCTCTCTTCAAAATTAACCCGCTAATACCACTAGCTCAGTAACATTAGTAAACTGCTAATATCACTAAACCGCCAGTATTGCCTCGATTGCTTTACGTAAAGTCGTATTAGCTTTGGCTGCTGTTTCCACAACTAAAGTTGGGTCCGTAGGCACATCGTCAAAACTAAGATCCGAAACCACTGAAAGACCGGCAACCTCAACCTCTAAAGCATGCAAGGTTAAAGCTTCCATAACCGTAGACATACCTACACAATCAATACCTGCATTACGCAAGATGTTACTTTCGAGCTGAGTTTGAAACTCTGGCCCACGCAAGATTCCGTAAGTGCCAACACGTTGTACATACGGTTGCGCCGCTTCTCGCAAACGCGAACTCCAAGTAGTCCAGATATCAGTAAAGACCGGGCCGCTAAAAGGTGAAATTGCTGTGAAATTTGCATGATCAGAGATAAGCATGACATCACCTAAATTCCAATCTCGCAAACATCCATTAGCATTACACAGCACTGCTCGATTAATTCCAGCGGCTGCAGCAATCTTCGGAAAAACTGTTACTGCATCTGGGCCATGCCCCTCATATAAATGAGTTCGCCCATAAGTCACAAGAGTATTCCCAAAAACTGCGAAACGGTCTAAGTGACCGTCTGCCACTGGAGCAAGCACTCCCGTGAAATCAGAGAGCTTACCTGTAATTTCAGGCAGTCCCCACTCATCTAACGCACCAACAAGCCCTGAACCTAGTACCACTAAATTCTTTAATGGCTTGTCACTGATCGCAGCTAATTGCTGCGCTGCCGACTGAATTTCAGCAGTAAAAAGATGTTCACGAATTTGTGCTTGCTCCATTAGCAACTCCTCTTCGGAAGTAATCACCAAGATTAACTTAAGCTTTAACCTGAGAGTCTCTGATACAGATTCCTCGTTAAGAAAACCTGAAACAGATTCCTGTTAGTTAAAGATTGGTGATATTACCTGCAGACTGACCTGCTTCTTGCTTCTTGATTCGACTTGCGGAGATTAAGGCGTAACCAATAAATCCAATAATCAATGCGATAATCACACCAATATTGGAATACGCCCAAGCTCCATCTTTTCCACCGAAGCCAAGTGGGCCAAGAAGATACCCTTGCCAATCATTGAAAGAAGCATCTGAATATTGGTTAATAACTAAGCCCCAACCAGTAACACAGGCAATTGCCATAAGCACTAGTGCGCCCCAATTAAATGAACCATAACGACCCCGAGAATCAAAAAGTGCCTGCTCGTCATATGGAAGTTTACGCATTGCAATATCTGCCATCATAATTCCGGCCCAAGCAGCCAATGGAACACCCAAGGTCACCAAGAATGACTGGAACGGACCGATAAAATCTGGGGAATAGAAAACCACGTAAATTGTTCCAAGAGTCAGGATAATTCCGTCAATTAAAGATGCGAGCGGACGCGGAATCTTAATTCCCAAGGTCAACAAAGTTAGACCAGAAGAGTAAATACCGTTAATTGCGCCTGATAAAAGCGAAAGAATTGCGGTCAGTAAGAACGGGAGTAAGAACCAAGTTGGAAGCAAAGATGAAAGCGCCCCAATCGGATCTCCACCCACGCCGTCAGCAAGTTCCTGAGAAGAACCTGCAAGCATTAAACCGAAAGTAATTAGCACAACTGGACCGAGAGAACCACCAAGAGTATTCCAGAAAATAATGTGCGAATCTTTTGCATCACGTGACTGGTAGCGAGACCAGTCGGCAGCAATATTTACCCACCCAAGGCCCATACCAGTCATAACCATGGTCATGCCGCCAATCATGCTTGGGATTGAACCTGATGGAGCACTCATTAGGGCATTCCAGTCGATTGCCGGAATTACAAGAATCACGAAAACAATTGTGGTTAAACCGGTAAGCCAAGTAAGCACCGACTGCATCTTCATAATGATGTGATAACCGGCGACTGCACCCAGCACAATCAAAATTGCAACAATAACTGAAGCAACAATGTTGATCACGGTATGGTTTTCGCCCACGAAACCGAGACGCTCAAAGATCGTTGCGGTTGCAAGTACTGCGGAAATCGCGAGGGAAGTTTCCCAGCCGATGGAGGTTAGCCAAGAAATAATACCTGGCACCTTTGCGCCTTCAACACCGAATGCTGAACGCGACATCACCATTGTCGGCACTGATCCGCGCTTGCCGCCAAGTGCAATAACGCCACAAATTGCGAAGGAAAGGATTACACCAATAATGGCCATAATCGTTGCCTGCACAAAGTTGATACCGAATCCGAGCACCCATGCGCCGTACGACATACCGAAGACGGAAATATTTGAAGCGAACCATGGTAAGAAAAGTTGACGTGGTTTCGCAGTACGTTCTGCTTCACCAACAATCTCAATACCGGTAAGTTCAATTACTCGATTTTCTGACACGAGCAACACTCCTCTACTAAGTTGTAAGTGTTCCTACTATACGCTGGAAGCGAATAATCTCTCCCACCAGAAAATGTTATTTATGGCGCAATTTCCTACAATTAATAATAAATTCGGCTGAAATACTTTATTTCAGCCGAATTTATTATTTTATTAGTTTTCCCAAGCCTGCAGTAACTGCAACTACTAGCTACAAATCACTTGGTTTAAGTCTGTGTAAGCATTTTATGCTCGACGGCGTTCAAGCAAGAAATCAAGAGTGGCTCCGCCACCAAGCACATCTTGACGTAATTCTTCAGCTCCGGTCATTTCTGGAGCTGGATTAGCAGCTTCAAGCGCTGCATCTCCAAGACGCTCACCAAGAGCACGCGGACGGTAAGGAACTTTCGCTGTTTCTTGTTCTGGTGCCACGTATGGTTTCACCGAGCGCCGTGAAACTGAACCACGCAAAGCATAGCTCGGAGCTGAAATCGCCGTTGCACTCAAGATAGCAGAGGTTGAATCTGAAGCAGATTTTGCTGCTGAACCTTTTCCAGAAACATGAGCGCGCTGCGCTTTTGGTGAAGAGTTTTGCAAGCTAGTCTGAGGATTTTGTTCAATCCTGGCTGCAGCTGCAAGATGAGTTCCGGTTTCTTCTTGAGTTGTTGCAGCTCCAGCAAACTCTGCCGAATCTTCCTTGATTTCTTTGGAATCTTTATTTTTAGCGGCTATCCGAGTCTTTAAAGAATCTTGCATCTTCTTTGTTTGACCTAAGGTTACTCCATGTTTAATATGAGCAATCTTAGTTTCAATAAGCTGCAATCGTTGCTGATCTTTCTCATTCTCTAAAGCAACATTTTTCCGCAATGAAAATGTTAAAGCACCACCGGAAGCTCCCAGAAGTGTCGCCCCGAATCCAAACCAAATCGAAAGTGAAGTGAGCCCTACTGCCACCCAAATCAATGCCGCAATACCGACAATTGCGATTGTGGCCAGTTGAAAACGCTGCAGAAAAGTATTCCGAGTGTTCATCCGGCGTTTCAATTGCGCACGACCACGAGCAAGTTTCCTTAACTCGGTACCAAGTTCGTCCGCTATCTTCGTTTTCCGTTGTGCCGGTTTCACTTTACGCTCCGTATGGTAAATAAATCCATGAGATTCTGCTCGCTGATGAACAACTCGCTTCTTTAACTGTAGAATTCGCAGGTTCTCCGAAAAGCGTTCTTCGACCACAGTTTCAGTGATCACTGTACGACGTCGAACGAGAGCAGGTAGCAAATAACAAAGTAGTAGCACTACTACAACTGCAATTGCGAAACCTTCTCCACCCACAGTTAAAAGCTACTAAATAGCAAGGAAATTACGACTCAATCTATAGGCGTGTTGCAATTATATTCAGACGCATCACACAACTAATTTCACAAGATTCACACAAGTCTCAATAGGCACTAAAAGTGTTACCGATCAAGGGCAATACATTCAACAAAATCTCCGATTCCAAGGTGTTCAATTTCTTCCGGAAGAATGATGAAACAGTTTGCTTTAGACAAATCAGAAAGAGACTTCACTCCCGGCTCTCCAAGCGGACGGGCAGTGTATCCAGCCGCAGTGGACCCAGCAACTTTCGCCGGAACAAATTCCCTGCTCCCGCGCAGAGAATGCCACCCTTTTTGAATTTTGGCCAGCAAAGATCGTCTTTCAATATGAGAATACCCAGCCATTTGACGTAAAGCCGGACGAATAAAGACTTCAAAACAGCTTAATGCCGAAACAGGATTTCCCGGCAGCGCAAACAACGAAGTATTATCAAGCTTTCCGACACCCAAAGTTAAGCCATCAGACATGGCGACGCGATCAAAGTGAACAGAATTTATCGACTCAAGCAAATGCTTTAAAGTATCACTACCATCATTCCCAATACCGCCTGTGGTAATCAAAATATCGGCCCGCACAAGCTGATCTTCAAGAATTTCTCGCAAACGAATTGGATCATCACCAACTACACCGACGCGAAAAACATCAGCCCCGGCGTCCGCAGCTGCGGACGCAATCGCATGAGAATTCGCATCAAAAACCATTCCCGGTTGTGCAGATCTCCCCGGATCTTGCAATCCATTACCAATAGCCATAATGACCACACGCGGTTTCGGATGCACCATCACAGTGTCATGCCCTGCAGCTGCAAGAATCGCAATATGCCGCGAACTAATTCGCAACCCTTTTTGTAAAATTACTTCTCCTGCAGCTAAATCACTCGCGCGAGCCCGAACATTTTCACCAGCACTCAATTCCGCAGCAAGAGACACTTCAAGTACACCAGAATCAGTAGCGCGAAGCGGAACAACACAATCAGCGCCTTGGGGTAAAGGAACACCGGCAGCAACACGGATTGCAGTTTTCTCAACAACGACATATTCCTCTGGAGATCCAGCAACAACAGTTGCAATTACTGGAACCTTCACCGGATTTACTGCAGATGCACCCCGCAGGTCTGCAGAACGAACGGCATATCCTTCAATAAGAACAGTATCTCGTACTGGAAGATCCGCAAATGACACAACATCCTGTGCCAGAACACACCCCAAAGCCCCCGCTAAATTCACAGCAAAAGGTGGGAGCGCCTTCGACACCGAGAGACAAAGAGCCTTATATTCCGCTACGCTTTTCATTTCTTCCTTTCATACACCTCTAGCTTATCCTGCTAGGTAATGAATTTTCCGGAAGCAGAAAATTCTTTTTGTTATCAAACACCAATTTCTCCACTATCAGCGCAAAATCTCTTGGAAAATTTCGATACATGAAAGAATAAAATTATGCCGAGTTCAAATCTAGACTTTTTTGTGCCTGAAAATTTGGAATATGAAGAAGCAAAACAACATCTTCGCTCTAAGGTTCGAGCTAACCGCAAACAACGCTCACTTTCCATGCACAATGAACTCGCAAAATCTTGGGAAACAACAGTATTAAGTTTTATTTCCGGCGCAAAAACTGTTGCCGCTTTCGTTTCCACCGAAAATGAACCACAAACTTACAGTATCTGCACAGCTATTGCAGATTCTGGAGTACAACTCTTACTACCAAAACTTGGCCCGGGTCTAACTCGTTCTTGGGGATACTTCAAAGGCATTGATGATCTAGAACAGCTAGCTCCTGGACGTCCCCCCGAGCCAAGCGGTGCCGCATTTGATAATGACATTCTCAAAACCGTCGACGCCATGATTATCCCGGCCCTACTTATTTCTAGATTCGGTGAGCGCTTAGGACAAGGTGGCGGCTGGTATGACCGAGCATTGAAAACAGTGAATCCAGATTTACCAATCGGAGCAATGGTATTCCCTGAAGAACTTGTAGATTTTCATCTTCCACAAGATGAATACGACATGACTGTTGGATACGCACTACTCCCCGACCACATTGTAACCCTTGAAACTACACCGATTCAGTAAGTACTGACAAGCTCCTTAAACTTTAGATTAACTCCTAAAAACTAAGGATTTAAGGAAGTCTCATTAACAACGATTTCAAGTAGTCAATAATCAAAAGTGGCGTTTTAACTGCTAAACCACTTATCCACATTTTAAATTTAAGTATCGTTTTTCCACTAAAAAACTCAGCGAAACTTACTCATTAGCGAAATCATTGAGACTAAGGATGTGAACAAAAAGCATCACCTATCTCAACCCGCAACACCCTCTGCACAGAGCGCCATCGCAGCAGACATCCCCAAAAATCTTCGATTACAAAGACGAAGTACCCCAATCCGTGCGTTTCTCTGGCGGTGGAAACCAGTATGTATAGCTGCCATTCTATTGAGTTTCGGACATGCGATAATCACAACCTTAGCTCCTGCAGAAAAAACTTTTGCCGAAATAATTATTGCGAAAAAAGACTTAGCAGCAGGAACAAAAATAACTGAAGAGCATATTTCACTCAGTAAAGTTGAACCTAACTCTGAAATAGCTGAAGAAAACCTCTACACAAAAAGTTCTGAACTAATTGGAGAAACACTAGCTGCGCCAATTCCCCGTGGCTTAGCAATCACTAAAACACAAATTTTATCCAATAATTTCATTTCCCTTGCGCCCCAAGGAACTGTGATTTCTGCAGTCAATATCAGCCAAGAACTATCAACAGAACTTCTTGAACCTGGGCAATATATTGATCTTTACGCTCCAGCAACACTGCTGTCCAATAATATTGAAAATATTACTCAGGCCGAATCTGTAACTGAAGCAAAATTACTAGGAGAAAATATTCTCATTATCGGAAAATTCAAAACACAGGAAAAAAGTCCCATGTTTGGTGAAGTCGCTAACAATACTGTTTTATATCTCGCAATCCCTGAAGACACCGCTAGTGTAGTTCTTGGAGTTCAAGCTAAAACACCACTACAAGCAGTAGTGCGAAAGAAATAGCTTGCCACGCACAATGAAGACCGAAAATAATTCGGATCACTTCAAAACGAAACTAACCAATCTCATTAAACAGAAGGACATCACTATGCTTAAGGGTTTCAAGGAATTTATTTCCCGCGGAAATGTAGTAGAGCTTGCAGTTGGCGTAATCATGGCAACCGCATTTGCCCCAGTTATCTCAAATCTTACCGATAACGTGCTTATGCGTATTATTGCAGCAATCTTTGGTCAGCCAAGCTTTGATCAAGTGGGTGCATTCACCCTTGGAAACACCGAAATTCTTCCAGGTACCGTAATCACCGCTGCAATTAACTTCCTTATCGTTGCATTTGCAATTTACTTCTTCGTAGTTGTTCCAATGAACAAGCTTTCAAAGAAGGAAGAAACCGTAGAAGAAGAAGCACCAGCAGCAGACGTTGCACTTCTTACCGAAATCCGCGATCTTCTTGCAAAGAAGTAATCGCTGCGTAAGTCTTTAAAGCTTGCCAAAATGCGGAGGAACCTCCGCCAAGATTTCTTTATCCCGTGGGGTAAGAGCTTCTAGCTCTTGCCCCACGGATTTTTTTTGCGGCAAAACTGGCGGAGCATCATATTGATGTAAGGCATCTTCCGGAATTGAAAACTCACCCTTGGCTAGCCGCTCCGCATCAATTCGAGAAAGTCGCACTACACGCCGACTCGCAGTGTTTTGCGTTATGCTGCGCAGAGTCGAATCATTCCGAGTTGTATCAAGCTGACTTTCATTACTTGAATCTTCTGAAAAGTTCTGAGAAGTCGTCACTTCGAAAGCCCTAATCGCCGTACCACATTTCCAATTACCGCATCTATCTGCGCACCCTCACGAGAAATAGCCAAAGCATTGCGTAACTCTTGCACGAATTCAGATTCCGAACGATCCACACCATCAGCCGCAATCCAGCGCAACATCACTTCTAGTTCGTCATCCGTATAAGCCGAAAGCTCCTGACCAATCGCAACAGCTGGACGCGCTCCGCGAAGAAACTCTGCCGTATCTGCTATCCCAGAAGAATCTGCAGCTTGCGCCCCAAAATTATCCTTCTTAAGCATCGGTGCCATTTCAATATCTGATTCAGAAATATTATTTGGCATCTCGACTGCCCAAGTTTTCCCGATAAAAACTTCATTTGCATCAGAGTTAGCAGTCCGATCCATTAATTTCGCCAGCTTTTCAATCACGAGATCCGCTTGACCAACTGGATCAATAAACAATGACGTCGAATACGTCTGAACAACTTCCCAGCCGTCAGCTTCAAACGATTCAATACGGTAGCGGTCACGACGTCGGAGAGAATCTTGCGAAACATAAGCCTCGTCGTCAATAAGAACAGCAACCGCCCATTTCCCAGGGAAGGCACGGTGCCCAGCAACTAATGGAATTGTTTGCGAACCAGGTGTCCCATAATTACAAGCAACCTCCCAGCCTTTTGCCCTGATACGTGTTGCTAAATCATTAATTAATGGACTGTCTGAATACTCATCAAAGTTCGCTGCAATTTCCACAGAACCAACTTGCAACAGCTGCGCAAAAAGCTTTGGACCTAAAGCACTAATCCGCGAAGTATCGAGCTCATCTGGACCAATTGAAGAAACAATATTTAGCCCGCCACGCGAAACTTCGAGAGAATCAATCAAATCAAACAAACCTTGTAGCTGTTGCAGCTGTCCAAAGCTATGCAAAACTCGCCCATGCACAGTTTTTCCGTAACCTAAAGAAAGAATTACATGGTCTCTGCGCAAGCCACCAGCTTGTGAAATATCCACAACCACAAATGGTTCATTCTGCTTCGAATTCAATAGCCGCTCCAAAGTCGGAGCTTTTTCGCGAGCTGCTTGTAACTCTTCACGAATTTTCCGAGCGTGTAACGAAGACACTGTGATTACCGCTAAAGATTCACCTTCACGCGATAAAGCAAAATCCATTACCGCTTCCACAACTGCTTCCACTTCAAGAGCCGGAGCTTCAACCAACCCATCACGATTCAAGGCTGGAACTCCGCGACCATCAACAATCGTAAATTCCGGCACATTATGGGTACTTCGAACCGGTAGTGGAAGATACACATCTTCATAACCAACGTTCTGCAAATACTTCAATGCAAGTTGATGTAACTGTTCACGATGCGTCGGCAAAGTCAAAACTGGAAGCACCTCAGCAAAAGCTAATATCGCCCGCTTTTGAGAAGCATTCCGCGCCAGCGATGCTCCTGCTGGAACACTCGATTCACTTATCTCAGCAAGCTTTCCGGACTCCAAAGAAGAATCCCCTGAAGCACTTTCACTAAGCTTTTCCGCATCGTCCTCTATCGTCGCATCAGCTGCAGATACAGCAGAAACTCCCTGCAATAACTGGGCTCTACGCAGGTCTCCAACAACCGCAATTTGACGTCCGCGCAACAATAACGAAACCGTGCTGGCGAGCATTGTTTGTTCAGTAGTATCCAAAACAACTAAATCAACCCACGGCATCGGAGGCAGATAATCTACCACAATTACTGGCGGCACAATCCAAATTGGACGCGCAGCCTGCACCAACCGAGAATAAGTCGCAATCACATCACGTAATACGCCTAATCCGTGTTGCCCAAGTAAATTATCCAGACGCAAAGTATCTTCACGATTTGCACGCGCAGCCTCGCGCATATTCTGCACTGCTGCAAGCAGCACCGGACCTTGCAAAGATTCAACTTGCGCTAAATCTAATTCACGCCAACG
Source organism: Arcanobacterium sp. (assembly GCA_034173665.1). GTDB lineage: Bacteria > Actinomycetota > Actinomycetes > Actinomycetales > Actinomycetaceae > Arcanobacterium_A. The sequence goes on along the minus strand of JAXFDG010000169.1, from coordinate 8,362 downwards.
CTCCTGCAACGCCGCAATATCACGAGGACCAAGACTTGCTAAAACCTTTGAGCGCATCAACATTCGCTCAAAAATTGAAGAAGTAAAAGCTAACTCTAATTCACCAGCAATATCTTCTTTTGCCACTGAACGCACTTGCAAATCAGCTAAGAAATTTCCGAAATCACGGTTATTTAATTCTTGAGAAACTTTATTCCGCTCCGGCAATAAATCCATTTCCGCAGAATCTGCAATTAAAGCATCAAGGAATCGCTCTAAATCAGCGAACGGAACATCAAGCAGGTCTGTTTCCACTCCTACTTCTGCCTGTAGCTGCTTTAATTCTGCGGTAACTTCCGAATTAATTGCACGGATTTGCGGCATTCCATCTGGAAGTGTAGGCCAACCACCTTCTTTTGAATAACGTCGCCAAATTTCACGCCGTTCTTCAACTCGTTCCAGAGCCTCAACCATATCCAAAATAACCGCGCCTGGACGCACTAAATCAGCCGTTTCTTTCTTAAAAGCCCGTCGTTCACTGGACTTTAACGAAATTCCACGTTCCTCACGCCATTCTTTTGAAGCATTCGCTGCAATTAAATGTTTTACTGACCACTCAAAAACACGAGGCAAGAAAATATTTAAACTATCCGAAATCCCATCAAATACCGCTACTTGCTCAGCCCATTGCCGGAAAGTCTGAGCTTCAATGAGTCCAGTCTCTTGTGCGGACCGAAGAGACTGTGCAATCGCTGCCGGGACAATTGTTTCCTTCAAAGTTCTAGCGCGCGCTAAAGCTTTGGCACCCTGTTCCCGATCCGAAATAGTCGAAGTAGACCACGCAGATGTGGCTACTTCAGTTTGCATTAAGCCAATCTCATGGGCACGTTCAAGGAGTTGTAAAACTTCTAAATACCCATCCCCACGAAGTGCCGCGAGCGCAGTTTTATCCAAACGAATTCGAGTTTTCGGCGCATTGTCGCGGGCAGTTAAAGAAGCTAATTTCTCAAGTAAATCATGAACTGAGAATCCCCAATCAGTATCACTACGATGCAAATCTCCCACAAAATTTGCGAGTTTATCCCGTAAATCTTGGAGCTCTTCACGATCTTGTAAAACTTTTTCCCCATCAAATTCTGGTTTCGCGAGGCGCAATCCAGTTCGAATCCGGTGAGGCACTGATTCTAAATCAGAAAAGTCAAGCACTAGTTCTCCAAGCCCAACCGCTTCTAACTCAGCTTTCAACGCATTACCCGAGGCTGCTCGTGAAGGAACGAAAACAAAAGACTTGCCTGAAGCGACGGCGTCAGCAGCAATTGAAGCCACCGTTGAAAAACGTTCCGATCCAGGAGGCGTATCAATAACAATCGATCTACCTGAAGCAACCGCCTCAATCACATCCAATTCTGCAACATCGTGATCACCAATGCCACGCTCTACCTCTGGAATCCGATCTTCAGCCAAACCTGGAGGAACTGGAGCCGATGTACGTTCTCGTCGGTGTTCATCTCCTGCCACGGCAGCCAAAATTCCTGAGCTATAAACATATGGTGCCATTGCCTCGAGATCTGCAAGCAATGATTGAGCAGGAGTATCAAAACATCCAATCAAATTTTGCTCAGTAAATACATATCCCGGAAGATACGCCGTCCCTAAAGAGTTAAGATAATTGAGCGCCGCAGTCACTCCATTTGTGCCTTGCACCAAAGAACGTAATTGCGCTAATTGATCTTGCGGGATTCCATTTTGCCGCAAAGCTTTTAACAAAACTGGATTAATGCTTGCTTGTGCGGAAAGCTTTAGCTTCGCATCTCCACCCGGCAAAAATTCAATCGAAACACGGCGGAATATTGCCGGCACTGTTCGCTCCACGGCTGGTTCTGGAACAGTCTCGACTGCTGCGGCTTCTTCAGCATTCTCCAATTGAGTTTCCACTGATTCAGCAATTCCGCCATCAACTCGTTGATTTAATGCCCCTTGAAGCTGTTCAAAATCTAACCGTAATTCTCCGGTCGCCTCGTAACTTTGCTCCCACTCAGATTCTGGGAGGTCAATTTCCGGAAGTTCAGTCCAAGTGACGCGTCCTGCCGCGAGGCTTACGGGGGCATAGCCATGCTTCTCTTCAGCTTCAATGATTATCTCTTGAAGTCGTAAAAGCTGCGCTTTCGCCCGCTTATAGCGGAATGTTTCACGAATTAACGAAGACAGTCTAGTTTCAATATGCGAATAAAAACGCGCTGCTCCGGTTGGATGCGCTTCAGTAATATCAATATTTCCAGAAAGTCGAGTAGTTGCAGCTTCCTGCGAGGCAGTAATTACTTCATCGCTTAAACTATGATGCCAAGAATCATAAGCTTGAGATACGAGCTGTTCTCGGTTTGTTACCGTAATTTTCACGTCACTATTTGACTTCGTATTATCAAGTTTCGAACTCACTTGTTCCGATTCGAACTCAGTAGATGACGAACCAACAACCGTGGACTCACCGACGGCGTCGGCGTGCGTTGCATCATTAGGCTCAGGTTCGATTTGCGCGTTGAAAACTACATTTTCGTTTAATCCAACGTTATCTGCTTGAGCTTCGTTATTACGATTCTTATTACGGAAGATAGGACTCACCCTTTCACCGTACTTTGTTTCTGAGTTTTCCTGCACTTTACGCGCCGAATATCGCTATAAGTGAGCTTTTATTGGTGCCCCCGACTGGAATCGAACCAGCGACACCCGCTTTAGGAGAGCGGTGCTCTATCCACTGAGCTACGAGGGCAGAAATTGCAACTCTCCTACTCTAACCCAGATATCTTATTCCTAAAGAATTAACACCATAAAAATTCTAGTAAGTTTTATTTGGGCTCCTAGTAACTTTGTTCAGATTTGGGTTCACTAATATCTGCAGTAGTTACGCTCCGAATTTCTGGACCAACATCATCAGTTGGGCGAACCCGCCTCGGGACAACAAAAGTTGGACACATTGAATGTTCAAGAATTGCCTGAGAAGTCGATCCTAATAAAAGTCCCGCAAACCCGCCACGCCCACGGGTTCCAAGAATAAGCAAATCCACTTGATCCGTAATTTTCACTAAAGTCGAAACAGGGCTACCCGGAGTTACGATTACTGAAACTTTTACCTTGCGCCCTTCAGATACTTCATTAATCTGATTCTCCAAATGGGCCTGAACTTCATCAAAGTACTCTTTTGAAAGCGTAAATTGCGGAACCCCGCTATATGCTTCAACATTCACTGCGGAAATTACGAGCAGTTCAGCTCCCCATCGATCGGCTTCCCAAATAGCACGTTGCAGTGCAAGCTTGGCCCCATCAGAACCATCAACACCCACAGCGATACGTTTAATCGGTAAATGTTCTGCATATCCTTCATGTGGCACTACTACTGTTGGGCAACAAGAATAGGCAGGCAAAGCCGTGGATACTGTTCTTAAAATACGTTCCGCAATTCCGCCATGACGATTAACTCGCCCACCAACAACCATTAACGCAACAGTTTTTGAAAGCTCTACCAACTTTTCAGAAGCATCTCCTTCAAGAAGAACTCCGGAAACCGGAATTCCCCGGTTAGCGTATCGTGCAACTAATTCGTCAACCATTGACTTTGCAGCTTCGTAAAGCAAACGAGATTCGGCTTCAATATCTGTCCGACCAAGCGAAATTGTATGCGCCGCGTATGAGGGAAGCTCATACACACACGCAATGCGTAATTCGGCTTTTCTAGCAAGTGCTTGCGCAAAACCCCACTCAAGAGCACTATAAGCAGCTTCTGAACCATCAGTTCCCACAACTACTACATTTTCATGTGTCATGTTCTTCCCCCTTTTCCTTCAATTATTGTGAACAGGGTAACAAAAATCAACGCACTTGAACTTTTTCCCAACAAATTGGAAAAGTTTCAAGTGCGTTGAAATTAAGTTTTGTTATTTTCGTTATCTATGAGGCACTCTCGAGAATTGGCATCCCAGACCAGAGCCCTGCTCTTTAATTAAGCGCCTGGACGAACCGCTCCAGTCAATGGCTTATTAACTTGAACTGGACCAATAGCAGTAGTGTAACCATTCCAGCCACCATGCACTGCTTTACCATTACCAATATAAATTGCAACATGGGCACCAGAAGAAGCATTACCATAAACCAAGATATCTCCTGGCTGTAATGCACTCAAAGAAACACGTGAACCAAAACGATCATACTGCCAAATCCCAGTACCAACAGTCTTTGCTCCACTCGCATAGCCAGCAGCAACCAAGGAATCCCACACAAGCCGGGTGCAATCCTGAGCCTCACCAAGCTGCGCTAATGCCGCTGCCACAACTGCGCTCGCTCCAGAAGAAGCTGGAACCGCAGTTTCAGTTTCAGCTGCCGCATCAGTCTGGGTACCCGTTGTAGTTTGGGTTACAGTAGCAGCAGCCTGAGCTTCTCCAGCGGTAGCTTGACTTGCTACCTGAGTTTCTGCAGCACCAGTTTCAGATTGTCCTGCAGTAGAAGCAGTTGTTTCTACTGGCTTCGGTGCTTCTTTCGCTTCAATTTGCACCTCAGAAATTGACCAAGCTGGAGTTGTGGAGGCTTCCTCAATCTTTAAAATCTCAACTTTAGCTTGAGTCGGAACTGCCAAAACAGCGTCCTTCACTTCTGTTCCTACAGCAGCATTCGCCGAAGTAGAGTTCTTAGCAGCAGTGTCGGTGGCTGCATTAGCAATTGGTGCAGTCACACCTGCAATCACACCGAGCAATGATGCCGCTGCCAAACCTTTAGCACCATTCTTTGCCAAAGTATTTACTTCTACAGCTGTTCGTAAGTGACGTCCTGCCATTAGTTAACTCCCATAAATAGTTACGCTAAACAATCAAATATTTCAGCGACAAAAATATTCTAACATCATTATAACAATTTGTAACGTTTTTATAACTATTGCTCGTGTCGCGTTCACTTATCGAGAATCCCAAAGATAAAAACAAAGAAAGATTCACGAAAATGAAGGGATAAAGTTATTGGGGGTGGGTCACAACTGTGACCCACCCCCAATAACTCAAGTTCAGTCTTAGTTCGCTACGCGAATCACCTGTGGTGAACCCATGATATTCAAACCATGAATCAAAGTTCCCTGGCTTGGATTCAAGGCAGAAATGGCTCGGCCGCCACCAAGATAAACACCAACATGCCCTGGCCAGTAAAGAAGATCACCAGGCTGAGCCTGTGAAAGACTTACTGCAGTTCCGGAAGCGCGCTGCCCACTACTGGTACGTGGAAGATTAATTCCAAATTGACGATACACATAGCTAGTAAAACCGGAGCAATCCCAGCCACCAAGACTAGTTCCCCCAAAGGCATAGCGAGCACCCACGAATTGCGAAGCATAATTTGCAATCGCCTGACCGCTACCAGAAGTAGGAGCCGCAACTTCTGCAGCTTCCGCAACTTCTACAGATTCTTCAGTTTCTTCCGCAGTAGCAGTAGCAACTTCGGAAGTGGTTTCAGAAGTGCTAGAAACTTCCTCTGCTGCAACCTCTTCTTCAACTGCCGGCTCAGCAGCTTCCTTCGCTTCAACCTCAACAACGGCAAAATCCCAGCCAGTAGCAGTGGAAACTTCAGTAGTTTCAATCTCAACAGAAGGGGCCTCAAATACATCGGCTTCAGTTTCCAAAGAAACAGTAGCCGCCACAGCTGCAACTTCAACCTTTTCAGCACTAATATTTGCAGTCTCGTCAGACGCAAACGCCATTGGCGCAGACAAACCAACAACAGTTCCCGTTACGGAAGCCGCAACCAGACCCTTGACGCCATGCTTTGCCACAGCATTATTTGCTGTTACTACTCGCAAGTGTCGTCCAGCCATTAAAATCTCCAATGTTCATATTGTGCCGCGATTGCCACAGCACTTTCTGACTGGAATAACTATAACAAATTTGTAACGGTTTGTAACAAACTCGCAACACGCTATTTCATTATTAGAGATATTCGCGCAATTTTTTCCAATATTTTCTCTATTTCAAGCCTCTGAACAGCAAAAATAGAGAAATATAAAATTTATAGATTCTTTACAAATAACTTTGAACCAAAGTCCGGAGAAACGAGACACTCCTCACCCGCAACAGAAATATGCACACCAGAGTCATTAATTTCCACTACTTCTAGCTCGGCCCCTGGCAATAAATTAAATTCAACCAAGTCCCCAATACCGCCGGCTTCGCTTTGAAGAGACTCACCGATACGAGCCAAAACATAACGTTTTCCAACTATCAATTGATCAGAATCTTCAGATAACGAGAACAAACCCACCCGCGGTGCTGGCGAAACTCCATTTCCCGATTCAAAACTCTCTACAGAGTCCAGGGCACTCAAAGACGCTTCCGCAACCGAAGGAATTGGATTCCCGAAAGGGTCGAAACTTGGAAGATTCAAAACAGACTCAATACGCTCAGCCACGGCGTCAGAAATAACATGCTCCCAGCGGCAAGCTTCATCATGCACAAGCTCAAGCGGAACTTTAATTACATCAACTAAAAGCCGCTCAGCCAACCGATGTCGACGCATCACTTGCTGCGCAAGCTGCCAGCCCTCTTTTGTGAAACGAATCTGGCGATTATTTCCGACGGCGAGTAACCCATCACGCTCCATACGAGCAACCGTTTCAGAAACAGTAGGCCCAGATTGCTTTAAACGTTCAACAATACGCGCCCGCAACGCCGGAACGCCTTCCTCAAAAAGCTCATATACGGTCTTTAGGTACATCTCAGTAGTATCAATCAGGCCGCTCATCAGTCCTCCACTTTTAGTTAACGTCTCTCCTTAAGGATACGCATCAACACACCTTGGCGCACAGCTTATCCAGAGCCCACAATTAATATCTAAATCTCTGCTTTATATTTATGGAGAATATCGAGCACATTCAAGAACAACACTCGACCACAACAACACTCAACTAAAATCTCCTCGGAATTATTTATTTAGCAGTATCGGAATTATTTATTTAGCACTATAAGTGCTGGATATATTACTATTTGTCGCTTCCCACAGATTTTTTCACACAGTGGGATAATCGAAGTTATGAGCAAATTACCAGAAGAAATCATTCCTAATGACGGTCGATTCGCATCAGGACCTTCAAAGGTTCGACAAGCACAGATCGACGCAATCCTAGCGGCGCCACTTGGAACTTCACATCGCAAGGCGCCGGTGATTAACTTGGTAAAAGAAGCTCGAGCGGGTTTGCGCCAATTGTTTAACCTTCCTGAAGGTTACGAGATTCTTCTCGGCAATGGTGGCGCTTCACAAATTTTTGACACTATCGGATTCTGCCTTGTTGAGAAGAAGGCACAAACAGTTCAGCTTGGCGCTTTTTCACATCTTTGCACCGAAGCGGTTTCCAAAATCCCATGGATTGAAACTGAAGTTATCACCTCAGACTGGGGAACCATTGTTGAATGTGAAGAACGCCCAGATATCGATACCTATATCTACACACACAACGAAACAACCACCGGCGCAATTGCACCTATTCGACGTTTCGGTGAACAATACGACGCACTAACCGTAGTCGATGGCACTTCAATTGCTGGCGCTTATGAGTTCGACGTGCGCAATATCGATTTCTACTACTTCTCTACACAGAAGTGTTTTTCTGCGGAAGCTGGAACTTGGGTGGCGATTGCGAGCCCACGAGCATTAGCTCGAATTAAGAAGCTTACATCCGAGCGCTGGGTGCCTGATGTGCTCAATCTCCAACTTGCAGCTGAACAGTCGGTAAAGGATCAGACTTTCAACACTCCTTCTATCGCTACTATCGCGATGCTAAACGCACAGGTTAAGTGGATGAATGAGATTGGCGGAATGCAGGCAACTGCTGCTCGTTCAAAGGCAAGCTCCGATTTAATTTACAAGTGGATTGCTGAGCGTGATTACGCAGAAGCTTTCGTGAAGAATCCAGAACATCGCTCCCCTGTTGGCGTTACAATCAACCTTGCTGAATGGATTGATATTCAGGAAATTCTTGACGTAATGCATGAGCACGGAGTGGTTGATTTTGAACGTTACCGCGGTGTGGAGGAAAACCAGTTCCGCGTGGCTTGTTTCCCATCTATCGATAGCGAAGATGTAGCCAAGCTTCTTGCCTGCTTCGACTTCTTAATCGAAGAGCAGCGCAGTCGTTTAGCAGAAGCATAAATACATCTATACTTCTAAAGGAACTTTTGTGGGGGATCCAGTTTTTGGATCCCCCACAAAAGTTTACACATACTAATATTCTCTTTTACCAAAGCGAGGAATACTCAATTTGTAAATAGGGAATTGCATTTTCCCGCTTTGAAAATAGAGCAATTTAAAGCTGCAAAAAACCTAAAGCGGGGTGGGGGGCAAAAAAGATTGCCCCACCCCC
>JAXFDG010000168.1:0-9253 GCA_034173665.1 Arcanobacterium sp. | reverse complement strand
GAATATTCAAATCCAGCAATCGTGGAGTCATCAAAAACTTTTTCCATATACGCAAGCACTTCGCGAGTTCCCGCTACCGCCAGCTCTTTAGTTTGTTCTTTATTGTTATTGAAGACGACGTGCCGGAAAGTTGGCGAGGTGGCGTTATATAGATGCACGGTTGCTCGTGGGAGTCCTTGAAGTGCGTCAATTGTGCGATGAATAATTTCTGGACGAGATTGCGTGAGAACTGAAATTGTGACGTCCTCTGGAACAGCGTCGTCTTCCACAAGAGAGCGAACAAAATCCCAATCAGTTTCAGAGGCAGCCGGGAATCCAACTTCGATTTCTTTCACACCCATTTTTAGCAGCAATTCAAAAATTTGCCGTTTTGCTCTCGGGCTCATTGGTTCAATTAAGGATTGATTTCCATCTCGAAGATCAGTGGAAAGCCATCGTGGAGCGCGCTCAATCCGCTTCGACGGCCACTGTCGATTCGGTAAATCTATTGGATTCACGTCAAGAAAATGCCGATATTTTTGATACGGCATTGGTGAAGGTTGCTGAAAATTTGCTACGCCCTGAGTTTTCATTTCATCTCCGATTGTAAAGTTGGAGGCCGAATTTTAGAAAAAATTTAACGACCAATTAAAGGGGTTCGTGACCGACGAAATTACCCGCGGAGAGGAGTCGATCTTAACGAATCTCGCCGCGGCACCCAAGTAGGAGAAGGCCTATGAAAACTTTTCTCATGCTCCAAGCATATAGCTTTTCGCAATATGTTGAAATTTATTGTTCAATTAATGAACAAGGCCGCATTTAAAGAATAAGTCCCTCTGATTAAAGTGAGAAATTCTCCAAAAGTTTCAGGTATACCCGAACATTTTGCAGAAAATCTTGCTTATTTCAGGTATACCCGAATCTTCCCAGAAAATGATTGGATTAGATTAACAAATTAGAAATAACGGTAATCGGGCAGGAAACCCTAGGCGTGCAATACGATAAAACCAGTAGCAAATTAACTCAAGAATTTAACTCTAGAATCCGAGCCGTCCGAGCAGCTTTGGATTGCGCTGCCAATCTTTCGCTACCTTTACTCGTAAATCAAGATATACGCGCTGACCAAGAAGTTCTTCAATCCCCTGCCGTGAACGCTTTCCTACTTCACGCAAACGAGACCCACCACGACCAATCACAATTCCTTTTTGCGAATCACGTTCAACAAAAATACTTGCAGAAATATCAACTAGCGGCGGGCGAGTATCGCCTTCTTCCCGTAAACGTTCTTCCATCTCTTCAATCACTACCGCAATCGAATGAGGCAATTCATCACGCACACCATCAAGGGCCGCTTCGCGAATTAATTCAGCAATTCTTGCTTCAGTAGATTCATCAGTTACTGAATCTGTTGGATAAAGCGGAGGGCTTAGTGGCATCTGTTTAATTAAAAGTTCTGCCAAAAGTTCCACTTGTTCACCACGAACGGCACTTACCGGAATCACTTCTGCAAAATCAGCAAATTTACTCACTTCAAGAAGTTTTACTGCAAGCTTTTCTCGGCTAACTTTATCGGCTTTCGTAACTACTGCAACAATCGGGGCTTTTGTTTTCTGCACGAGATTAAGAAGGAAATTATCTCCCGGGCCAATTTTTTCATCAGCAGGTAAACACAACACAACTGCGTCAACATCAGCAAGGGATTCGTGCACGAGATCATTTAACCGCTCACCAAGCAAAGTTCTTGGACGGTGCAATCCTGGAGTGTCCACCAGAATTAATTGACCTGAATTATGATTAGCGATACCGCGAATTACACGACGGGTGGTTTCTGGTTGGTTTGCGGTAATCGCAATTTTTTCCCCGACCATTGCATTAATCAATGTGGATTTTCCAGCATTTGGCCGGCCAACAATTGCTGTAAAACCACAGCGATAATTTTCAAAATCAGTCATTTTTCTTCCTCTGCTTCCGAAGTAGTTCGGCTGGCAAGAATTGTTGAAATACGTTTCCTTCGGCCTTCAAAGCGCTCAGCTTCGAGATAAATTCCATTCACTTCTACCGCTGAACCAAGAATTGGGACCTTCCCCAAAGTTTTCGCAAGCAAACCGGCAACTGTATCGACGTCGTCATCAGCAAGATTTACCCCGAATAATTCACCTAACTCATCTAAAGCCAAACGCGAAGGGACTCGATAACGCCCTTCTCCTAAATCTTCTACTTCTGGATTAGCACGATCATGCTCGTCGACCATCTCCCCCACAAGTTCTTCAAGTAAATCCTCAATGGTTACCAATCCAGCAATACCACCGTACTCATCCACCACTAGAGCAATATGCACCGAAGTTGTTTGCATTTCATGTAGCAAATCGTCAACCAGCATTGTTTCTGGAACAAAATTTGGTTCACGCATAACTTCAGTTACTGGAAGACGTTCATTACCACTACGGTGATGAACTCGACGAATCACATCTTTCAAATATAAAACGCCAACTAAATCATCAATCGAATCCCCAACAATTGGCACTCGGGAAAATCCCGAGCGAGAAAATAGTGTTAAAGCTTGATCTAGAGTATGGGTTGAACTGATGGTAATCATATCCGTTCGAGGAACCATTACTTCACGAATATAGGTTCGTCCCAATTCAAAAACTGAAGAAATAAGCGAACGTTCATCATCTTCAACAACAGCGGCTTCACTGACTCGTTCAACCACTAAGGCAACTCGATCATCGTCATCATCGTCTTCTGCGAGTTCTTCTTCAACGGAAACCATCCGAGCCACAAATACACGTGTAATCTTTGAAAGTCCAAGCAATATCGGAGCCGTCAAACCAATAATCCGTAAAGGATGCCGAATCGCTAAAGTTGTTGGCAAGATTAAACTCATTAATACGAAACTGGAAAGAATCACGGCAACAGCAACTGCGAGCAAAATCCAAGCTTCCCCAATGTAGCCGATTAACGACACCACAACCGCGATAGCAAAAAGTGAAATAAAAATAATTCGTAAAGCATTCGCAGCCAACTCAGCTGCCGGACGATTAGATAAAAGCTTTTCAACAGTTTTTCCAACTTCACCATTAGCCACAGCTTCTGCAGCAGAAGCACGCGAAACTCGACTCAAAGCCACCACAACTAAACGATATAACGCTGCAAGGAGTAGTGAAATTAGCCCAATCGGGACGATTAAGGCGAGTGAAATTGTTTGAATTTCATGCATTTCGTTTTATTTCTCTGAACTTTCTCAATATTCGTTTTATGGATTTCTCGATATCCGTTTTATTGTGTACTCAATAGTTGGGTTTCATTACGCAACTATTGAGGTTTCCCGCAATTATCGAGTTTTCACTCAATAGTTGGTGCAATTTCACCGATTTCTGCAAGTGTTCGCTGTTTCTTATTTGGATCATTTGGTTTTCGCGCCAAGAATGTAAGCAACAATTGCCGCTGTAATCCAAACATTTCCTTCCGATCTTCTTCTTCCTCGTGATCGTATCCTAGCAAGTGCAAAATTCCATGCGTTACCAACAACAAAATTTCTTCTTCAGTAGCATGCCCGGCTTTCTTTGCTTGTTTCGCCGCAACTTGTGGACACACCACAATATCGCCAAGCATTCCTTCTTGCGGTTCCACCCCAGCAGGTGCCGGGCGAAGTTCATCCATCGGAAAAGACATCACGTCAGTCGGACCCGGTAAATCCATCCATTGCAAATGAAGCTCTTCCATCGGAGCTTCATCAATCAACAAAATATTCAAATCAGCACCTGGATGCACTCGCATCTCTTGAAAAACCCAAGTTGCGAGTTCTGAGATTTCCGTAAGATCAATCGACGGCGTATACGCCGATTCGTCATTTACTTCAATCATCATTTACCTCTTCCAGTTTTCGCTTATTCTCGTTCTAAACTTAGTTTAAATTCCGCTACTAGTAATCTAGTTTCTACTAATAATCTAGTTTTCTTTACTGAATCTTGCGTAAGCATCAACAATATCAGCCACAATCTTGTGCCGAACAACATCGCCTGAACCAAGCTCAATAAACTTAATTCCATCAATATTACGCAAAATCCGCCGCACTGCCCGTAATCCAGATTTTGTTTTTCCCGGAAGATCCACCTGAGTAGCATCTCCAGTGATAATCATCTTCGAGCCAAAGCCCAGACGCGTTAGGAACATCTTCATCTGTTCAGTAGTAGTATTTTGCGCTTCATCCAAAATAATAAAAGCATCATTCAGCGTCCGCCCACGCATATAGGCCAGCGGTGCCACTTCAATTGTTCCCGCAGCCATTAATTTCGGAATCGCCTCTGGATCAAGCATGTCATATAAAGCATCAAATAATGGCCGCAAATACGGATCAATCTTATCGGTCAAAGTTCCAGGCAAGAATCCCAAGGACTCCCCTGCCTCAACCGCTGGACGCGTTAGGATAATCCGCGAAACTTCATTTTTCTGTAAAGCAACCACAGCTTTCGCCATTGCTAAATAAGTTTTACCAGTACCCGCCGGACCAATCCCAAAAATAATCGTATTTTCGTCAATCGCATCAACATAAGCTTTTTGCCCCAGTGTTTTCGGGCGAATTGTTTTTCCACGAGAAGATAAAATATCCGTGTTCAATAATTCACTTGGACGAGCCATCCCGGAACGGGCAAGAGAAATTGCGCGCTGTACCGCATCAGGAGTTAAATGCTCTCCCTCTTTAACCACTTCAATTAACTCTTGCAGCAACTCTGCAGCAAATCGCAATTCTACTTCTCCGCCGCTAACTGTAATTTCATGACCGCGAACATGAATAGTTGCCGGGAAAAGTCCCCTTTCGAGCACACGTAGCACGCCGTCATTATGCCCGAGCAAATTCAACATCGGAACTCGCTCCGGAACCGTAATGAGGTGGGAAATTACTTGTGTCTCAGTCATACTTAAATCCTACCCTAGGCCTTTTTCAAAAATTCACGAACAGCCGCTGAGAACACAGCAATAGCCCAAGGTCCAGCCGTAGCCGAACGCATCACATGGTCTCCAAGCAAGACTGCTTTTGCTCCAGCAGCAACGAAACTTTGCACCTCGTCGTCAGTAATGCCACCTTCAGGACCAACTACGAACGCAACTCCTGTCGGAAAGTCTCCCACCGCCCAGGCTGAACGATTCTGAGATAAATACTCAGTGAAATGCTGTGCTTCTTGCTCATGACACACATACACCTGCCAACCCTGCGCAACAAGCTCAGTAATTTTCGTCGTAAGCAACTTGGAATCCACACATTCTCCGACCTCCGGCACCCAAGCCCGGCGTGCTTGTTTCGCTCCAGCTAAAGCCACCGCCTGCCATTTCGCAACGCCTTTCGCGGCCTTCCCGGATTTCCAAGAAACCACTGCTCGCTGCGATTCCCAAGGCCAGATTGCGCTAACTCCAAACTCTGTAGCTGTTTCCACAGCTTGTTCGTCACGGCCACCCTTTGCTAATGCTTGCACTAACAGCATCGGCACCTGAGGTTTTAACTCTTGCTGAACTTCCAACACTTTCGCTGTAAGTTCATGTTTCCCGAGCGCAGTTACGCAAACCGTAGCCCGTTGCCCTACGCCGTCGACGATATCAATTAGTTCCCCGACCCGAATCCGCCGAACTGCTACCGCATGGCGACCTTCATCCCCGCAAAGACAAACTTGCTCATCAACTTTTGCTTGCAATTGGGAATCAAAAAATACCGGAAGAGTCAAAACCTAGCTCCAGTTCGAGAAAGCGTCACGAATCTTCGAAAACACAGATCCACTATTATTAGCGCGATCATGTTGCTTAATTTCATCGCCTCGAAGTTCCGCTAATTGCTGCAAAAGTTCGCGTTGTGCTTCATCAAGCTCAGTCGGAGTGGTCACAAGAACATTTACCAGTAAATCCCCGCGAGTATTACGATTTAATACGCCGACGCCGAGCCCCTTAATCCGCACTACGGATCCACTTTGCATTCCCGCATTAATTGATACTGTTTGTGGACCATCAAAGGTTTCAATTTCAAAATCAGTTCCAAGCGCGGCCGCAGTCATTGGCACCTGCAGGGAAGTTTCCAAATCATGACCGTTACGCGCAAATACCGGATCTGCAAGTACTTGCACCTCTGCAAATAAATCACCTGAACCACCACCGGCAACCCCAGCATCACCATAACCAGATACGCGCACCCGCATTCCAGTTTCAATACCAGCTGGGATTTTCACGGTCACACTGCGATTACCGCGCACCCGCCCTTCACCAGAACACTCAGCACACGGAGTAACAATACGATTACCGTACCCCCGGCAAGTCCCACAAGGAGTTTGACTAACCATCTGCCCAAACAGTGAGTTCGTGATTCGTTGAACCGAACCAGAACCACCACAATCAGCACAAGTTACTGGTTCAGTCCCCGGAGTGGTCATACTCCCGTGGCATACATGGCACTCAATTGCAGTGTCTACAGTTATTTCACGCTCCACACCAAATACGACATCTCGCAGGCTAAGTTGCATTCGCACTAGCGCGTCAGAACCGCGTTGCGTGCGCGACATCGGACCGCGACTAGCTGCTCCGCCGCCAAAGAAAGTGGAGAAAACATCCTCGAAACCAAAACCTTGACTAAAACCACCAGCGCCGCCACCGCGAAGTGCGTCTTCCCCACCAAGGTCATACATTTGGCGTTTCTCAGGATTAGAAAGAACGTCGTAAGCTGCAGTAACTTTCTTGAATTCAGCTTCGCCTTCAGCTCCAGCAATATCTGGATGTAATTTCCGAGCTAGCTTACGATACGCCTTTTTAATTTCGTCATCAGATGCGTCACGAGAGACGCCGAGAGTCTCATAGTAATTAGCCACTACTACCCTATACCTATCTATTCTTACCTAAAATTTCACTGAGATATTGCGAAATCGCATAAACGCTAGAAATCGCTCCCGGATAGTCCATCCGAGTTGGTCCAATAACGCCAATGCCCCCAAGTGGAGCCTCAGCATCTTGACCATACCCGGAAGAAATCACAGAAGTTTCAGCAAAAGCATCATTAATATTTTCATGACCGATATGCACTTGCACATTTCGCGTTTGTGCCGGCACCGTTCTGCTATTCAGCTGCGCATTTGACGATTGTGAATGCATTTTCCGTGACTGCACCTGTGCTGCACGATGATGTTCAAACAACTTTAAAAGAACCACTTGCTCTTCTAAAGCATCAAGCACCGGCGAAATCGTATTTGAGAAATCAATGTCATACCGACTGAGATTTCCGGTTCCCGTTATCACGACCCGTTCTTCAGTTTCTGCTTGCAAAATTTGCGCGATTGTAGTGAATACTATTTGCGCTAAATCATGGCATTCAAAAGGTAAAGCTTCCAATGCTAATTCAAGTTGTGAAGTCAGTTCGCCATGTTTCCGTCCAGCTGCAAATTGATTCACCACAGCACGAGTTTGCAAAACTTGCTCTTCGAGATATCCGTCAGATATTTCAAGAGTTCGCTGTTCAACTCGCCCGGCGTCGGTAATCAGAATCAAAAGTAAGAAATGTGAACTCGCCGGAACAATCTCAATGTGCCGCAATGTAGTTTGCCGAAGTGAAGGATACTGCACTATCGCCACTTGATTTGTAACCTGTGCCAAAAGTTTACTAGCTCGAGCTAAGACGTCGTCTAAATCAACCGCCTCAGTAAGCACTCTCCGGAAAGCTTCCCGTTCACCACGTGATAACGGCTTAATCTCCGCAAGAGAATCAACAAATTCGCGATATCCAGCATCCGTAGGAATACGCCCCGCAGAAGTATGCGGTTGCACAATCAGACCAGCTTCTTCAAGCTGCATCATGTCATTACGAATTGTTGCTGAAGAAACCCCGAGGTTATGACGTTCAACGAGAGTTTTGGAACCAACCGGTTCGCGATTTGTTACGTAATCTTTGATAATTGCGTGCAGCACCGCGCGACGACGGTTTTGCGGATCAGCCACGGTTCCTCCTTTCGTTGCTCTGCTTGTATTCGCTGCCTCTGGACGTTGCTACTTTCCTCACTGCATTTAGGCGCTTACCTTGCACTCTCTGCCCCTGAGTGCTAATTCTACGCGGTTAATAACCAAAGGGTGCAATTTAGATGTTTATTACCCTGCCGGCTAAACATGAAATCTGCGCATACTATGAAATATGAAACTTGTACCAAGTTGGTGCAAGCTTCATATTTTCTGTCGGTCTAATCTCTCTTCCAGCTATCTCACACCTCAACCCGCCAGCGAAGATGTTTTCCCCATTCCCTTGACCTGCGCCATAAACTACTGAGGTGATTCCAAAATTCGAACCTAACAACGAGACCGGCCAGTACTCTGGATTAAGTCGCTATAGTAATGACGTCCTCTCAGATTCAGCGAATACACGACGTCGTGCTGCTCGCCCTGAACCGGTGGCTGTCGGGATGGTTCTTGAAGACCCATCCACTGGCTACGTTGGTGAAGTAATGCGCGTCTACAAGCTTTCCGGGCAATGGCAGATGGAGCTAGAAGACGGCGATTTCAAACGCCGCTCTTTTCCACTCGGCCCCGGATTTTGGCTCGAGGGTGTGCACGTAAACCTACTTCCACCCACTCCCACCACGAGTCGTATCGATGCCGTGCCCACAGATTCCCCTGCTGTCACAACTCGTAGTGGAGCAGCTTCTGTTCGCACAAGCTCTTATCCTGCTCAAACAAGCATTCACTCAGCTCAAAATACACGTCTCCGCACAGCTTCAGGCGCAATATATGAGCCGGTGAAAGCAAAAGTTGCTGTTGCCTCAAGAATTTGGGTTGAAGGTAAACATGATGCTGAATTAGTAGCAAAAATTTGGGGATCGGATTTAGGCCATGAAGGAATCATGGTGGAGGAACTTTTCGGAGCCGATCATTTACTTGAAATTCTTGAAGTCTTTGAACCGAGTGAGACTAAACGTGCCGGGATTTTACTTGATCATTTAGTGCCTGGTTCAAAAGAATCACGGATTGCTGCAGAGGCTGAAAGGTTTCCAGGAGTCTTGGTGCTCGGTCATCCATACGTTGATATTTGGCAGGCCGTGAAACCAGCAGTGCTCGGATTACAGTCTTGGCCAGAGGTACCACGTGGGGAAGACATTAAAAGCGGTACGTTGCGTCGGCTTGGCTGGCCGCACGAGACTGCCGAGGATATCGGGCTGGGGTGGCAGCGAATTCTCGAACGGGTAAATACTTACACCGATCTTGAACCTGCTTTGTTAAGCCAAGTTGAGCAACTTATTGATTTTGTAACTGCAGC
>JAXFDG010000167.1:0-2254 GCA_034173665.1 Arcanobacterium sp. | reverse complement strand
CCAGATTTCTATGAATTGAAGCGGACCCGGAATAATGTTTCGCCGCAGTTTGATTAATCTGCTTAGCTAGTTTCGACAGCTAAATAGTTTGGGGGCTTTGATACTTAAATATCCAAGCCCCCAAACACATATTGATTCATTCACAGGTGTTTGGTTCAGCTATGGCGAATAAATTGTCATCAGATTCGGATGAGACAAATGTTTATTATCTGAAACGAATCTTATTACCGTGAAATTTATTCGCTTGTGATTACTGAGTTCCTGCGTTAATGGCTACCAAATACGGACTCGCTCTGCTGGTGGTAAGTACAGTGCGTCGTTTTCAGTAAGTTCAAATGCTTCAGCGAAAGCATCAACATTTTTCACCACGCCATTACAACGGAATTCGCAAGGGGAGTGTGGATCGGTTGCAATACGCTGAATCATAAGCTCATCGCGTCGCTTTTCTTCCCAAATTCGTGCCCATGAAAGGAATAGTCGCTGTACACCGGTAAAACCTTCGATTACTGGTACTTCAGAAGAACTTGCATAGCCTTCACGTTGCACGGCAATTTCGTATGCCTTTAGCGCGATACTTAAGCCACCAAGATCACCGATATTTTCTCCAAGGGTAAGTGCGCCTTGCACATGATGTGGTGAATCAGCTGGGAACTGTGCTGGTACATAAGCATCATATTGTGCGATAAGAGCTGCAGTCCGCTTTTCGAATTCAGTGCGATCTTCATCAGTCCACCAGTTATTAAGGTAGCCTTCGCCGTCGTACTTTGAACCCTGATCATCGAAACCATGACCGATTTCGTGACCAATCACAGCGCCGATACCGCCATAATTCCAAGCCATATCAGCCTCTGGATCGAAGAATGGTGGTTCAAGAATTGCAGCCGGGAAAACGATTTCATTAGCTACTGGGTTATAGTAGGCATTCACGGTTTGTGGATACATATACCATTCATCGCGATCTACTGGCTTACCTAGTTTTTCAACCTGACGGAGCCAAGAGAATTCTGCTCCACGGCGAATATTTCCTACTAAATCATCGGCGTCAATTTCTAGAGCATTATAGTCACGCCACTTGTTTGGGTAACCAATCTTAGTGACGAAAGTGGCTAATTTTGCAAGAGCCTTTTCCTTTGTCGCTGGGGTCATCCAGTCAAGATTTTCAATAGAAGTCTTGTATGCTGCTAAAAGGTCAGCCACAAGCTGTTCCATTTTTGCTTTATATTCTGGCGGGAAGTGGCGTTGTACGTATTGCTTTCCAACCGCTTCTCCGAGCATTGAATCAACGACGGCGACTCCGCGCTTCCAGCGATCGCGCTGTTCTTCTTGTCCGAGAAGCGTCCGGTTATAGAAATTGAAGTTTGCTTGCACAACTTCGGAACTTAAGAATGGGGCGCGAGCAATAATTGTATGCCAACGAAGATAGGTTTTGAGGACCTCAAGATCTGTTTCTTCCCAAAGTTTTGCAAAACCAGTTAGCGCACCTGGGGTATAGACCAAAATTTTTGCTGCGTTCTCCGCATTAAAGCCGAGCACTGCCAAGGATTCTGCCCATTGGTAACCTGGGGCAGAAGAAATGAATTCATCCCAAGTTGCAACAGTATTGGTCTTTTCGGCGTCACGTAGCGTCACCACATCAAAATGTGATGCGGCAAGTTTTGTTTCGAAATCAACGATAGTTTCTGCGGCTGCTACAGCTTCTTCTGCAGAAACTTCAGTCCCGAGTGCGTAGAGCGTAGGAATGAATTCCTTGTAAGCGGAAAGGATTTCGGCGTAATCTTCACTTCGATAATAAGCCTCATCAGGAAGTCCGAGCCCGCTTTGGAATGCCCAAAGAATATATTCATTTGGATTATTGCGATCTGCATCAACATCTACCGAGTAGAAAGCTCCAACTCCAGTATGTTGGAGCTTACCGACGGAAACCGCAAGGCTTGCTTTGTCGGCGGCGTCGTTAATAAGTGCGAAATCTTGCGCTAACGGACCTACTCCAAGACCATTTAGGCGAGCTTCGTCCATAAAAGAGTTGAAGAGGGCGCCAATTTTTGTTGCTTCAAGATCTTCACTTCCAGATTCGGCAAGATCTTCGATAATCGCACGGACGCGTCGTTCAGACTCATTTCGCAGGTCAATAAAGGACCCAGTAGAAGATTGATCAGCTGGGATTTCTTTTCCATCAAGCGAAAGTCCATTTACGTAAAGGAATAAATCATCTTGTGGGCGAACATCGGGATGAAGTTTAGCTACAACTTCTGCA
>JAXFDG010000166.1:0-23401 GCA_034173665.1 Arcanobacterium sp. | reverse complement strand
GCAGCAACTGGACGTTGCGCTGGTTCATCGTTAAAGCTTGGAATTGCTGGAATCACAGCTTCTCGCTCAGCTGCAACTGGAGCTGCTGAAACATCAGTATTTTCTTCCGACTCGTCAAAACCAGCCGCAATCACAGTTACGCGAAGCTCGTCACCGAGGCTTTCATCAACCATCAAACCAATAATGATATTTGCATTCGGATCAACAGATTCTTTCACCAAGCGTGAAGCTTCGGAGAATTCATGAATTCCAAGACCGCTCGAAGACGCAAAGGACAAGAGCACTCCGCGAGCTCCGTCAATCTTAGCTTCAAGGAGTGGTGAAGAAATTGCAGATTCGGTTGCTCGAATTGCGCGATCTTCTCCAGTTGCAGAACCGATACCCATCAACGCAGTTCCAGCATCCTTCATAATCGCTTTCACATCTGCGAAATCAAGATTAACTTCACCCGGCTTAGTAATCAGATCCGAAATTCCACGAACACCGGAATCCAAAACTTCATCAGCAAGACGGAAGGCTTCTAGGAAGGAAATATTTTGATCAGAGATTTCAAGAAGGCGATCATTTGGAATCACAATCAGGGTGTCCACAGCCTTACGAAGCTCGGCAATACCGTCATTTGAATTTTTCGCACGCTGCCGTCCTTCAAACTCAAACGGGCGGGTCACTACGCCAACTGTAAGCGCTCCAGATTCACGAGCTACCTTCGCCACAATCGGAGCAGCACCAGTACCGGTTCCGCCACCTTCACCTGCAGTTACGAAAACCATATCGGCATTTTCCAGGGCTTGACGAAGAACATCAATATTTTCCTCGGCTGCGCGACGGCCAACACTTGGGTCTGCACCTGCTCCAAGACCATTAGACACTTCACGCCCAATATCAATCTTTTCTTCAGCCTGTGACTTAGTAAGTGACTGGGCATCAGTGTTTACCGCAATAAATTCAACGCCAGTAAGCCCATCAGAAATCATTCGGTCGATTGCGTTTACGCCACCGCCACCAACACCGACAACTTTAATAACTGCGGTATCTTGCATGCTTTTCTCATTCCCCTGAAAACTTCAAGCATTACTTGAAGTATTTTGCTTTCAATCTCGGGCACAAGTTAGTGGCAATAAAGCAATCACACAACTATATTTTGTGCGTGTTGCAGATTCTGTGGAAAATAACTTCATCTTTCGCGATCAGTAAACTAATTCTGCACACGCAACAATCTAGTTAGTTCTGCACACTCATCAATAAGCAATCGGGGCATTCGGATTTGAAAAATCAAGAGTTTTAAAAGGTTCCGAATACATCGTCGAAAGTAACTTTGCCTTTACTTCATCATCTCCGACGACGCCCCAAATAACTCGCTTTTCTGCCCCTAAATCAAAGAGATATTGTCGCTTCGCAGTAACTGCAAAATTTGTAATTAACTGATCAAAATTTTCTGGCAAAGCTCCTCTGATACGTGCAATATCTGCAGCCAGACGTTCCTGAGACACTTCCTTTGGTAAAGTTGTTAGCTTTGCAATTTTCTCGCGAAATTCCGGTTTGAGATTAAAAGCTTTTCCAGTTTTATCAACCGCCTGGCAATCAGCAGCTTTCCCAATACAAATAACTGCGGTGCTCGGTGTAACGGCTACGGAAAAATCCCCCGTAAAACTTGTTTCAAAAGAAACTTCAGCAACCTCTGGAATCGCAAGTAGCTTTTCTTCTAAATCTGATCCCCCAAGGAAAAATAAGTGCGCCCCTGTGAACTCGGCTAAAACTGAACGAATCTGTGCATCATCAACTTGTGCCTCGCCGTCAGCAAAAGAAATTTGCGCCGATTCCGCATCTAAGCGATAAATATTTGAAAAATATCCAACGCCAAGCACGATACCCAAAACCGCAATAATCACACTAGCCAACAAAATTAAGCGGAAACGGCGTCGACCCCGATCTTGTTTTGCTTCAATCTTCCGAGCTTCTTCAATCAACGGACGGTTAAAAGAACCAGGGAGAATCTTCCGAATCATTTTGCTCCAATTAATTAACGCGTTTCCAAAATTCTTAAGATTTCAGGAGCCATCGTAGTCACATTACCGGCACCGATAGTAAAAATTGTATCGCCTTCACGCGCCTTCGATAAGAGCGCCCGGGCCGCCTGATGCAAATCAGCAACAAACATACTTCCCGGTAGAAGTTCAGCAATAACATCGCCGTCTTCACCATCTGTCGGAACTTCACGAGCTGCATAAGCACCAGCAATCACCACTTCATCGGCAAGACTTAAAGCCTGTGCGAAACGGTCTTTAAAATTCTTAGTGCGGGAATACAAGTGCGGCTGGAATAAAACAAGAACCCGCCCGGTTGAGATTTCCCGTGCAGTTTTGAGAGTCGCCAAAATTTCTGTTGGATGATGCGCATAATCGTCATAGACCCGAATCCCACAAGCTTCACCATGAAATTCAAATCTCCGACTCGTTCCTTTAAACGCTCCCAAAGCTGCAGCCATCGCCTCCGGGTCTACCCCTAGCTCTTGCCCTACGACCCAAGCACCAGCAGCATTCAAGAGCATATGCTCACCGGGAACATTCAGTTTAAGTTGATACTCATTTCCAGCGAATTCGACGGTTGCACAATTACCTGAAAGATTTGGAGTTTCTGTTAAAAGTGCGTGTGGAATACCGATAATTCCCGGTGTATATCCATAAGTAACAACCCGGATTCCGGCAGCCGCAGCAGCCTCTGCCAACTTCCTTGCTCCAGCATCATCTGCACAAGTAACTAGCAGCCCTCCGGGCACGATTCGATGCGAAAAATCTAAGAAGGCATTCGCAAAGTTTTCATATGAACCATAGTGGTCAAGATGATCAGCCTCAATATTTGTCACTAAAGCTACGCGCGGTGAATAATTCAAAAAAGAGCCATCAGATTCATCGGCTTCCGCCACCAGCATCGTTCCCGTGCCAAGATATGCGCCACTTATTCCCCCCGCAAGGCTTCCACCAATAGCGCGTGATGGATCTAAACCAAGGGCACCAAAAGCAGTAGCTAAAATACCGGTAGTTGAAGTTTTCCCGTGCGCTCCCGCTACAGCGATAAAATCAAGTCCAGCACTAGCCAAAGCCAAAGCCTCAGACCGATGCAAAACTTGTTGTCCGCGTTCAAGAGCAAGAGCTAATTCCGGATTATCACCTTTAATCGCCGAAGATCTCACCACTATCGCATCTGCAGCAAGATTTTCTGCCGCATGGCCAAGGAAAGTTTTCACTCCAAGAGTTTCTAAATGCTGCAGAACTGCTGAATCTTCTCGATCTGAACCACATACTTCATGCCCGCGATTCACCAGCAATTCTGCTACCACAGACATTCCTGCTCCGCCGATTCCAATCAAGTGGTATTTCATCCAATAACCTCTTCAATTACCTGCGCCAACCGAGTAGCCGCATCTGCCGGCATCAATCCTCGTGCCAGCTCACCCATTTCGTGCAGTTTATTCCGATCAAGGATCTGAATTAATTCACGGCAAATCCACTCAGCAGAAAAATCTGCGTCGTTAATTAATTTTGCTCCTCCCGAAGCTACAACATCAGCTGCGTTCAAAGCTTGTTCTCCGTTCCCAATTGGAAGTGGCACAAAAATTGCCGGCAACCCAAGCACCCCAATTTCTGCCACCATTCCAGCTCCGGAACGAGCAATAACTAAATCTGCTGCCGCATAAGCATCTTGCATTCCTGCAAGATATTCGAGCACGCGATATTCGGGAATATCTGCATCTCCAAGAAGTTCTTGAACTTCAGCGGATTTCCCTTTACCAGTTAAATGTATTACCTGTGCTCCTGCAGAAATTAAAGATTTCGCCGCTTTCGCTACTTCACGATTTAAATGCACAGCTCCAGAAGAACCACCAGTAACCAAAATTGTGAGGCGCTCCGGATTTAATCCAAATTTTTGAATTGCTGCATTGCGAACTTGCACATCTTTTATGCTCGCAGCTTGCGCAGTAATCTGAGAACGCAATGGCATACCAATAACTTCTGTACGGCCATTGCGTGCTGCAAGCTTCGTCGAAGGGAAAGTTAAGCCTAAATATTTCGCCCAACGAGCGCCTAATTTATTAGCTAACCCAGGACGCGCATTTCCTTCATGCACAATTAATGGAAGTTTCATTTGCTTCGCGGCGAGATACATCGGTGTTGAAACATAGCCCCCAAAACCGACGACGGCGTCGGCACTAGTCTCGCTTAAGATTGCCTTACATGACTTCACTGCTTTCACAAAGTTTGGAAGGAATAGTAGTGCCTGTAAATTTGGACGCCGCGGAAAAGGAACTCGCGGAATTAACCGCAACGGAAAACCAGCAGCTGGCACTAAATCAGTTTCTAACCCATAGGAAGTTCCAATAACTGTTAGCTCTGCATCAGGATTCCGCTTTTGAAATTCGTGCGCCGTAGCTAATAGTGGATTAACATGACCAGCAGTCCCGCCACCAGCAAAAATAATTGAATATTTCTTAGCCATTCCGCTTCTTTCTAATTAGTGCTTTTGCGCGATAGGCAAGTCCAACGCTAGCTCTATTTTTATTTCGCACTCCGGGAGCCATGTGCGTCACGCTCACGATTACACCAACCATAAATAGTGCCGCCATAATTGCCGAACCACCCTGCGAAATAAATGGTAGCGGCACACCGAACACTGGCAAAAGTCCAGTAACCACAGACATATTTAATAAAGCTTGGCCACAAATCCAAATCGCTCCTCCGGCTGCAACTAGACGTCCGAAACGATCTGGATGATATTTCACGATTTGATATAACGACCAAGCAATTGTCAGAAAAAGCAATACGACTGCGAGAGCCCCAAAAAGTCCAAGTTCTTCACCGATGATCGCAAAGATAAAGTCGGTGTGTGCCTCACGCAAATCACGCCATTTTTCCTTACTTGCACCAAGCCCTGTTCCAGTTAAGCCACCAGTACCAAAAGCAAAAAGTGCATGATCTGCTTGCGTAGCATTAACTGTGTCCGGCAAAGAAGTTAAATTATTTAAATATTCCGAGACGCGCGAAATTCGCGAACTACGAAGCGTTAAGACCGCTCCTCCCGCAAGTCCCACAAAAGCTGCCAAAAGTGCGTAATACAAAGTATTCATTCCGCCAAGCCAGAGCATCCCCGCACCGATTAAGGCAAAAATCAAACCGGTTCCCATATCTCCTGGAGCAACCACAATACCCGCTGCAATAGCTAAGCCTCCCACAGGTAAAGTTAGATATTTCGGAGTGTTCAACTGTTCATAGCTCATCGCCCCAAGAATTGCTGCGAGCCAAACAATCGTTGCTAATTTCAAAAACTCCGAGGGCTGAATCTGAATCGAGCCAATAACCAACCAATTTTTATTACCGGCAACATCTTTACCAATAAAAATCACCAAAGTTTGCAAGGCAAGGCCAAGAAAAAATATTGGATAAGCAAATCTTTGATACCAACTACCGGGAATCTTACTTAAGAAAAAACCTCCAAATACACCAATTCCGGTAAACATCAAATGCCTTAAGGCGACTGTAAATGCTGCAGAATCTGCGCCGATTTGGTCTGCAACACGAATTGAAAGTACTGAAGTTGTTGAAAACACCATGATGTTTCCGAGGACGACTAAAACTGATACCGCCAAAAATAATGCAATCACAGCTTGCTGCAGACGCTGACGAGAATGCGGCGAAAATTCAAGCACCTTTTCATTAGATTCAATAGTCGATACAGACACTTCAGCCTCCATCATTTTTCTTCAACAGAGTCAATAAAACTGTGTAAGGTTTCTTGCGAATTATTCTCGGCTAAAGTTTGAACACTGCGCACAAAGGCTTCACCTCGTGCCGCATATGAATCATATTGATCAAGAGAAGCACATGCTGGAGCGAGCAATACAGTATCTCCGACCGCAGCAAATTCAGCAGCTTTCGAAATTGCCTCTGGCATTGGGTCAATCGCATCTCCATCCACAAAATGTACTGGAAGATTGATTTCAGATAAGGCTTCAACCCACGGCTCAGGTTCAGTACCAATAACAATAACTGCCTTCAGTACGTCTTTCACTTGCGTAACAAGCTCTGTAAAAGTTCCACCTTTTGCTTGACCACCAGCAATCCAAATCGTAGATTGTGCAGGCTGGGCTAAGAGTGAGGCTTTCGCAGCATGAGCATTAGTTGCCTTTGAATCATTTATCCAACGCACACCTGCATATTCAGAAATTAGTTCAATTCGATGTGAGCCAGCGGAAAAATTCTGCAAACCAGAGCGAATCTCCTCAGGAGATACATCAATAGCTCGGGCTAATGCTGCTGCAGCCATTGCATCTTTCAAAATATGTAATGGAAACTCACTCGCGGCCGGAGCTAAATGCAAAATATCGCTCATTTTAAACAATTCAAGTGCGTCGTTATATCGCGCACTAGGAAAAGCCCGGTCGACGACGAGTACTTCAGTTTCGTTGTTACCGTCTCCGTCTACATCGCGTTCAACTTCAATTAGACCAATTTCCCCAACACTCGGTGTTCCGAGAACCAATCCAATTGCTCTTGCTCCCGCCACTACATCAGCGTTATCAACCATTTTTTGCACAACCGAATCCCCAATCGGGAAAACACAGGCACGTTGCACGCCGTCGTAAATATGACCTTTAGCTTGTGCATAACTTTCACGGCTAAAATGCCATTCAAGATGGTCATCGTCAAAATTTAGGCAGATAGCTGCGGTTGCTTGCATTGAATGAGTTGCTGCCAATTGAAAAGAAGAGAGTTCAAAAGCAAAAGCTTTGGGGGCCGAGTCAGTTAAGTCCGAAGTTACTAAAACTGCCGGTGTTCCAACATTACCTACCGCTTTTCCATTAAGCCCAGCAGCTTGCAAAATTGATTCCAACATTGTAACTGTTGTGGTTTTTCCGTTAGTGCCTGTTATTGCAAGCCAAGGAGCAGGAATTCCATCTGTGAATACCCGCAAATGCCAAGCAAGTTCAATCTCGGACCAAACTTGCACACCAGATTCTCTTAAAGCCTTCCATTCTGGACCACTTTCGCGAAAACCTGGAGCGATGACCACAATCTCTGGCTTCCAGGCAAGGAGATTCTTTAATAATTCTTGGGAATCTTTCGCCGCAAAGGCTGTATCTATCGAATCATTTTCCAGATACTCTGCAAGAGCAGTTTCTCTGGCATCCCATGCGCTAATAATTGCGGTAGTATGCGTTGTTAAAGCGGTTATTGCAGCTCGTCCAGAAATACCGAGTCCGAGAACAGCAACACGCTTTTCCGCTAAGTCTTTCGCGCCAGGAATTTCTTTTATCACTGATGTGCCCACCATTCTGCATAGAAAGCCGTGAGCCCTGCGCTAACGCAAAGCATTTGGATCATCCAGAAACGCACTACGATCGTGACTTCTTTCCAGCCTTTAAGTTCAAAATGATGATGCAATGGAGCCATCCGGAAAACACGTTTCCCTGTTGCTTTAAAGAACCCAATCTGAATCACATCAGAAATCACGATAATTACGAATAAACCACCAAGGAAAATCGCGAGGACTTCGGTCTGGCTAAGAATTGAGATTCCAGCAAAAGCCCCACCAAGCGCTAACGAACCAGTATCCCCCATAAAAATTCGTGCCGGTGAAGTGTTATGCCACAAGAAGCCAATACACGCACCAACAATTGCCGCAGAGAAAATTACAATATCGCGAGAATCACGCACATCATAGCAGCCTGGAATTGGCGCAACTACAGAGGTACAGCTTTGATAAGTATGCCAAATCCCGATAATCGTGTAGCCACCAAAAGCAAGAGCAGAGGCACCGGCTGCTAATCCGTCTAAACCATCAGTAAGATTAACTGCATTCGACCAAGCTGCGATTAAGAAGTTTGCCCAAATGATAAAAAATATTATTCCCAGTCCCACACCGGCAAACGCGAGGCTCAGACCAGTATCGCGAACTACGGAAATATGCATCGTTGCCGGGGTTTGCCCGTGGTCATTTTTAAATAGCAAAGCACAGACGGCGAAAATAACCCCAACAGCACCTTGCCCTAAAATCTTCATCCACGGGGTTAGCCCAAGAGACCGTTCTTGTTTAATTTTTGTAAAGTCATCAAGGAAGCCGATGAATCCCAAACCAACCATTAGGAACAGCAATAAAATGCCGGTTGCTGTAGGAACTCGACCCATCACAAGGTTTGCCATTCCGTAGCCAAGAACCGTTGCCAAGATAATCATCACTCCACCCATTGTTGGAGTACCACGTTTAGTTAAATGTGTGGTTGGACCATCTTCACGAATAAATTGCCCGTACCGACGACGCTCAAGCAACTTGATGAACAGGGGTGTTCCAATCAAGGTCACCATCATTGCGAGTGCTGCTGCAACGATAATCGAAACCATTTTTAGTTCACCGATAATCTTTCTCGCAAAGTATCAGCTAATTGCCATACCTGCGTTCCGTTTGAGCCCTTGAAAAGTACTGCATCTCCGGCGCGAATACTGTCCAATACACTCAATGCATCTTGATAACTAGAAAAATATTCCACTTGCAAACCAGCTTCACGAGCTGCCTTAGCTAATGGCGCAGTTTCTTCACCAACAGCTACAAGGTAATCCACCGATGCCTGCTGTAGATATGGAAGTAGTTGCACGTGTAAAGAATCGCTATGTTCCCCTTGCTCAAGCATCGAGCCGATCACAGCAATTCGCCGCTGATAATCTGCTCCTAATGACCCGAGGGCAGCAATGCCTGCGCGCATTGAAGTTGGATTTGCGTTATATGCATCGTCAATTATTAAACAATCTGCAAGTTCAAAAACATCCATCCGATGTGGACTGACTGGGCTCGCTCCTTGTAATGCTTGCACAATTGCCACAAGCGGAATACCAAGCTCGGACGCTGCTAAAGCCGCTGCAAGAGCATTATGCATCAGATGCAATCCAGCTAGTCCAAGACGAACTCGGGCCGATTCATTTTGTAGCTGTAAATTAAAGACGGCGTGCCCAGCGTCGTCAGCAACATCTGTTGCCCAAGCAGCTAAATTAATTGCCGGGTCTGAAAACTCTTGAGAGTTCCCCATCTCTGAGCTAAAAAACTTTACTTTTGCCGCAGTTACAGCCTTCATGGACGCAATACGCTCATCATCAGCGTTGAGGATAACGACTCCAGATTCACGAGTCCCCGTAGCTAATTCAGATTTTGCTTGGACGACATTCGCTACTGAACCAAAGGTTCCGAGATGCGCTTCCGCTATCTTTAGCACAATCGAAATATCCGGAGGTGCAATCTGAGTTAAATATTCAATATTTCCAATTCGATCGGCACCCATTTCTAAAACCAGCGTCGCCGTCGAGGTATCAGCTCGCAGAACTGTAAGAGCAAGACCAATTTCATTGTTAAAGGAATTTGGCGGAGCAACCACATTCCCTCTGGTAGAAACCAACGCTGCCAAGAGGTCTTTAGTTGTAGTTTTCCCAACCGAACCAGTAATTCCGATTACTCGAAGCTCTGAATTGCGTTCCCGTAAAGAAACAAGCCAAGCTCGCGCCAAATCTCCAAGGGCTAGGACTGCATCCTTCACCACGATTAATCGCTCTAGTTTTGCTCCGCTTGCTAATGCTAATTCAGCATTACTGGTGATTACAGCAGCTGCTCCAGAAGCAAGAGCTGCGTGTGCATACTTATTACCATCAGTTTGTTCCCCTGGCAAAGCAATGAATATATCACCATCCCGAACCTGCCGATTATCAATCACAAATTGCCCCGGAATTGTTTTGACAAAAAATTCCATATCGGCCTGGGAAATATCGGCACCACAGATTTCAGCAACTTCAGCAACTGTAAAGTCAATCATGTGGCTGGTTCTCCAATTCTGTCAGCAATATTTATATTGTTTAGTTTGTTGAAAAACAAGATTCTCTGGAACTTAAGCTAAGTCTATTTTATGAAGCAAAAAACTTGAGCCTGAAAACACTTAAGCGGAAAAAGTAGGTATTCATCACGGCAACTCACTCTCGTACCAAGGGAGCTTAACTTGCGCAACCTTTGATGGAGGTACAGAGAGTTGCCGCATCGCCGTCCCCCCAGCTTGGGAGATAAGATCTGATAATTCATATCCACCGGTGTAATTGTTATTCACAATAACTGCACCAATTGCAATCTTTGGGTCCTCTGCCGGAATTGCTGCAACGAAGGTACCAATCACCCCAGTACGCTGACCATTTGGACTAAATACTTCCGCAGTACCAGTCTTACCAGCGACGTTATAACCATCAATTCGCGCTTTCGGAGCAAGACCCCGATCTTCAGTGATTCCTTGCATAATCCGCAACAATTCAGTGGTTGTTTCCGGGGTTACAACTTGTCGCGATTCCTTTGGTTCATTCGGAGTAACTAAACCATCGTTATCAATCGTGGCTTCGTAGATGGTTGGAGGCACCAGCACTCCCTTATTCCCAATAACACTACCCATTTGTGCAAGTTGTAATGCAGTCACCGAATAAGACTGACCAAACATTGTGGTGTAGTGCGTACGATCATCCCATTTATCTGGGCTTCGCAATACGCCCGCAGCTTCCGCCGGAAGCTCTATTCCGGTTTTTGCCCCGAAGCCAAACTTCTGCAAATACTCAAAACGAGTTTGTGGCTCGACTTTATCGCCAATTTGTATTGTTCCGGTATTGTAAGACATTGCTAAAATACCGGCTGCTGTCATTACTGCAGTTGGATGCGGGACCGCATCTTTGAAACTTTGCCCATTAGGCATAGTGATTCGATAAGGATCGGTGTACAAATCATCCCATTTCGTTCCGGCTTCTTCCATAGCCGTGGCAAAGGTAACGATTTTTCCAGTCGATCCCGGTTCAACAAGTCCACCAATTGCCAAATTCGTAAAACTTTTTGGAGGCTTCTCAGCAATTTTTGCTGGGTCAAATTCATTGTTATCGACCAAAGCTAAAACTCGCCCAGTACCAACCTCGATTATTGCTGCCGCACCCCAATTTGCACCAGTTCTCCGCACAGCTTCCTTAATTTGCTCTTCAGCCACACGTTGAATTTCCAAATCGATAGTTAAGCGAACATCTTTACCGTTAATTGGGGCAATCTCTTCTCGCTGCGCCTGCGGGAAAATTGTTCCGTCCGGACCAACTTCCACAGTTTCCTTTCCTGGAGTACCCTGCAAAGCTTCATCAAAATACTGTTCGATGCCAGAGCGTCCGCTCATCAAATCGCTATCTTCAGTTTTTCCAACATAACCAATAATGTTTCCGGCTAATGTGCCATTTGGATAAACTCGCTGAATATATCGTTCGCCAAAAACTCCATGAATGTTTAAAGCTTTAATTTCCAGCCAATCTTCAGGAGTGAGTCCACGTTTGAGAAGCTTGTACTGGTTTTTCTGCTCACCACCAAGCATTTCTCCACCAAGTTCTGCTTGGTCACGCTGCAGAATTGGAGCCAAAATTTTCGCTGCTGCTGCTGCCCCCACACCTTCAATTTCACCGTTTTCATTTTTCAAAACGAAATCGGTTAATGCCCGTTGATCAACGCGAAGGTTATACCGTGGCACGGAAGTCGCTAAAACCACTCCATTGGCATCAAGAATCTCACCACGATCAGCTTCATGAACATAAGATCTTGTTCTTAAATCTCGGGCAACCTGAGCTAATTTATCCGCTTGAAGAACCTGCAAACGAAATAATTGCAAACTTAGCAAAAGCGCCATCACTAAAACAATCGAAACAATTGGTTTAATTCGTCGATCCATGGTGGCCAATTTACCGTTTTTCTGTAACCGGGTCGAAGAAGTCTCCTCGTTATTTTCTTTCCGAGGAGACGACGAGCGACGACGATTTGAGTGCTCAGTATTCATAGGACAGATGCGTATTTCTTAGTCTCGTGTTCCAGGTGCAACAATTTCACCGGTCTTATAGTCCAAGTAACGGATTTCAGTTGCCGGAACCATCCCTAATTTTTCTGCTTCGGTCCGCAGTCCCGCCATTGAAGATTTCATCACGATTTCACTGTTTAAGGTCTCAACACCAGACTTGAGCTCATTTAACTCTACAGTGAGTCGTTTAATTTCGTATGCGCCACTAGCCATCTTTGTGTTCAGGTAAAAAGTTACACAAAGAGCACTTAAGAAGATCACGATACACAAAATTGCAGTTCCGAAAAATCCAGCACTCGGTGCGGGACTCTCCACAACTCGAAGAGTTGGAGCGGTGATTACTGGACGACTAGTCGCCATATTACGGCGGGCTGGAGCATAACTAATTGCACTCATCAGCGTCCTCCTCTTCCTGTCTTAGTTTGTGTTTGAAAATGATTAGGGGTTTGCCTTATTCGTTCCACGGCCCTCAATCGAACCGAAGCCGAACGTGAATTTTGCGCTATTTCTGCAGCATCTGCTTTATAAGCTCCACGCACCAGCTCTTTAAGAAATGCTTGATGGTCGCTTAGCTCTATTGGCAGTCCAAGTGGTGTGCTAGAGTGCAACCCGGATTTAAAAGCCGTTTTCACAATGCGATCTTCTAAACTCTGGTAAGACTCCACCACTAAACGAGATCCGATTGGCAATAATTCAATTGCAGTTTCAATAGCGTTCTTTAAAATCTGCAATTCCCGATTCACCGCTATCCGCAACGCTTGGAAGGTGCGTTTTGCTGGATTCCCGCCCTGACGCATAGCAGCTGCTGGTAAAGCTTTCCGAACTAAATCAACCAACTCGAAAGTGCTTTCTAATGGCTTCACAGCACGTGCTCGCACAATTTCTTGGGCAATTTGCCCGGCAAACTTTTCTTCTCCAAATTCACGCAAAATTCTAATCAACTCAGCTTTATCTGCTTTCGCTAAAATTTCAGCCGCAGTCAAACTTTCTTGTTGATTCATTCGCATATCTAAAGGTGCGTCATGCGCATACGAAAATCCGCGCTCTTGCTGGTCTAATTGCAGTGAAGACACACCTAAATCAAGGAATATTCCAGCTAAAGCAAATTCAGAATCTCCCGCTGCTTGATCATTATTCGCTTGGAACCCTGACCATACCTGTGAAATTTGATCGTATGTTGCATGAACCGCGTGAAAACGATTCCCGAATACCTGCAACCGTTCATTTGCAAGAGAAATTGCTTCTGGATCTCGATCAATACCAATTACCGTAAGATTTGGATATGCCGTTAAAAAGGCCTCGGTATGACCACCCATACCCAAAGTTCCGTCAATTAACACTGGGCGTTCATAGCGAGAAACATTATCGAATAATCGCACACAAAGTTCACGCAGCACTGGCTGATGCAATGCATCGCCAGAAGCATTTAATACTTGTGAACTCATCGTGACTCTTTCGCAAATTTTGCTCTTAGTTCACCTGACCCTCCACTGCCCTCGAAGTCGGGGAATCACCTCGAGAACACGGAGAGAATCACATGAACCTAGAACACACCCGGGATTAGCTCTTCCTCACGGTCTGCGAACTCGCTTTCGCTTGCAGCAAGATACGTATTCCAAGAAGCGGCATCCCAGATTTCAACATGGTTTCCAGAACCGATAACGACTAAATCTCGTTCAAGATTGGCATATTCGCGAAGATTAGCCGGAAGACTAATCCGCCCCTGCTTATCAAGTTCCTGATCATTTGCCCCAGACAAGAACACACGCGTATAGGTCCGAGCTTCTTTTGAAGTCATTGGCGCTTGCTGCAATTTCTCCAACAAACGAGAAAATTCGTCCATTGGGAAGACATACAAACAGTGTTCCTGACCGCGAGTAACTACAAGACCTGATGAAAGTTGGTCACGAAATTTTGCAGGAAGAATTAAGCGCCCCTTGTCGTCAAGCCGTGGCTCAAATGTTCCAAGAAACACTTTCCCCTCCCTTCCTCTCGGTACATCCTCCACTTTACTCCACTTTCAACCACAAGCAAGCCGAAACGCGAAAAAGTTAAAGAGTTTTCATTGAAGTATAGCGGAAAACACAAGTGGAGGGAAAATTGTTACAGATGTTAATTTTGGGGATAAAAAATAGGCAGATAACTCTGCCTATTTTCATTAGTTGCGGGCTTTAAAAATCGAACTATAAAAACACTCTAAAAATAAACTTCACAACATCAATGAAGTAAATTTTCGAACTTATTTTCCTTCTTGCATTCGACGAAGCCATTCTTGTGCTTGCTTTTCCATAAAGCTCGGTCCATTTGGTCCTTTTGTTGTTTTCTGTGGGCGGCTCTTTCCAGCAACCTTTTTAAATCCACTAGACAAATACCAAAATCCCGCAAAAATTACTGCCACTCCAAGCAGACCTACTAAAATCTGCTCAATTGCAACGCCGCCAATCATCACACTTAAACCGACGATTACAATCAGTAATCCCAATACTAAATTCCTTGCAGCAATAGTGAAACTTCCTGGACCAGGGATAGCTTCTTCCGGCGCTAAAGCCTCGGCAAAGCTTGGATCTTCATCACTAAGTTGATTTTCCAACTCTTCCAACATTTTGCGTTCATAATCAGAAAGCGCCATCTGCTCACCCCTTTAATAAAACCTTTCCTATAACACTATCTAATATCCTCAAGAAGTGGAACTTTGAGTAAATCCAATTACTTGATCTCCAAAACGATCCATTATCGAATCAAGAACTCCAGCAACTTTTTCTTCCTCGGTAAAATCAGCAAGCTCTAATTGCATCTGAAAATCACCCCTCTTTTGAGACAGATTTTCCGCACGTACTCCAATTAAACGGAAACCTCCCTCAGGGATCTCCTGTTCCAGAAAAACTTGCGAAAGCTTGCGAAATATTATCGAACTTTTATCTGTTGGCGTCGGAAAAGTAAAAGATCTCGTCCAGGTATCAAAACTCGTACTGCGTAGTTTTACCGTAAAAGTTTTCGCTAATAATTGAGATTTTCGCAGTCTCCGAGCCACATCACGACTCAATTCAAGAACAATTTCCTGCGCAGCAGCTAACTCTTTCACCGGCTCATAAAAAGTTCGCTCTCTACTAATTGATTTCTCTTCGCGATAACTCTCTACTTTTCGTTCATCTTGGTTCAAAGCAAGAGCATATAAAGACTTACCTAAACTCGCTCCGAGTAATTTCGTAATCCGTTCCGGACCTAGTTCTACAATGTCAGAAACTTTAAAAATTCCTGCACGGGTTAATTTTTCTAAAGTTTTCTTTCCCACACCCCAAAGCGCAGAGACTGGCAAGAGAGCCAGGAACTCCCTTGACCTTTCTGCCGGAATCAACAGCATTCCATTCGGCTTGGCTTGAGTCGAAGCAATTTTTGCTAAATGTTTTGTATTCGCAACACCAATCGAACAAGTGAGCCCCACCTCTTCCGCCACTCTGCGCCTAATCTGGACGGCAATTTCAAACGGAGTGCCAAAAATTTTCTGGGCCCCACTCACATCGATAAACGCTTCATCTACCGATAACGGTTCAATATAAGGTGAAAAGTCTTGAAAAATCTGCATTACCTGCTGTGAGACTTCCCGATATCTCCACATTCGATGTGGAAGATTAATTAAATTTGGGCACTTGCGTCTCGCAATCGCAATCGGCATCGCAGAATTTATCCCATACTTCCGAGCTTCATAAGACGCTGCAGAGACGACTCCATGATTATCATCGCCAGCAACCACAACCGGAAAACCCCGGTATTGCGGGGCATCTAAAAGTTCTACCGAAACGAAAAAAGCATCCATATCGATATGCAAAATTGGGGTCTGTGAATCGTCACTACCCCAATTTCGTTTTAAAGACTCTATTCGTGGTCCGGTAGACAACTTAACGCCTAAGAAGTAGAGAATCTAATACCTAGTAATGATGTTTGCCGCGACGACGTCGATTCTCCGAAGGCGGCACAGAACTCGGGCGCTTTGATTTTTCTTGCTCTTTTGAAGAAATCACTTGGGAATTTGCCCCCTGCGCTGAAATGAGTTTTAAATCCTCGGCTCCCTGCTCTTGGGTAGCTAAAAATTTCTCAACAGCTTCACCGATTTCATCAAAACTTGGAACACTCATCTTATGATCATCAGCCGTTGTAAAACTTGCTTCATCTGGATTGCGATCATAGGCATCTTCCAGATTCCCAACCAGTTCTGCAAGTTCAGAATTTTGGGTAAGAAATTCAGTAAAAGCAGCCTGCTGCTGATCTGCCAACTGCACTAAATCTCCAAGTGGCAACTTCAATCCACCAAACTCACCCATAAATTTTACCGCCGCTAAAACACCCGAGAAAAACGGCGCCTCACTCTGAGCCAAATAAAATGGCACACGAACTCGAATATTAGTAACTTTTAGCTGTCTTTCCCCTGCTACAACTTCAAGATAATCACTAAGCGTGCCAAAGTGTTCGGCTTGACCAGGAACATACTTAATTCCGTCACGAATTTCTGTTGAGCGAATCAACATATCCGCCGGACGAGTATGCGGAATCGCTCCAGGCATCGCTGCAATAGTAAAAGTTTCCTCTACTCCAAATTTTTCAATAATTGCCAAAAATTCTTGCACCAAACTCGGCCAACGAAAATCTGGTTCATTACCCCCGAAGTAAAGAAAACGCTGCCCTTCTAAATCCGTTACTAAATCAAGATAAAGCTTTGGCATTCTCCACTGCTCAATCTTGCCATCCCGATAATTCACCACAGGACGCTGGGCGCGAAAATCAAAAAGTTCATCTGCAGAAAAATCAGCAATCCGAACTTTATCCATCGTCGATATCGAATAATCAAGAGCCTGCATCACCGATCCCGCATCAACGAGATGATCTAAAAGATTTACCACAAGCTTTGAAATCTTTAAGTCTTCATTGAGCGTGACATAGTTACACAACACTGAACCCATCTGATACACGCTCCTTTCTTGGACGAAGATAGTCGTCTCTTAAACGGGATAGTCGCCGTCAATAATTAAGCACCTCATATCATAGTGCCACCCATTCGAGCCTACTTGATTCAAAAACAAATGCAAGAAATTTTTCAGCCTGCGAACAAGATGTGAGACTTCCCTAATAGCGGACAAATTCTCGCCTTCAAGCAAGAAATACGGGATAATTATTTGACTATTTTTTACAGTAAGGATTTTTCTTGAAACCTACCGAGTCTTCAAGTTTGCAAGAACAACTAGCCGCAGAACAGTCTTTCCTCGATCAAGCTTATCACCAGCTAGATACACAGCATGACTACTATCAGGAGCAACTACTCGCGGTGCGCGCTCGCGGTGCCTCCGGAACACCTGGCGCACGTTCAGAACGAGATTCTTTTGCCACTCACTACGAAGACAATTTGGCTCGCCTACGCAATGTCGAGAGTCGATTAGTGCTCGGAAGCCTTGACTTTATTGATGGACGCAATATCCACATTGGGCGAATCACCCTCCGCGATAGTGAAAAAAATGTAGTCCTCACTGACTGGC
The DNA here is from genome assembly GCA_034173665.1 of Arcanobacterium sp. Lineage (GTDB taxonomy): Bacteria > Actinomycetota > Actinomycetes > Actinomycetales > Actinomycetaceae > Arcanobacterium_A. Next base: position 5,992 of record JAXFDG010000166.1, on the reverse strand, counting down.
GGGCACCCCAATCAACCGCCTTTTATCAGGCCACCCCGCTCCACCAAATGGATGTTTACCGACGTCGTCACATCCAAACTCGACTCAGAAAAGTACTTGGAATCGAAGATGAACTGCTCGCAAGCGGAGAAAATAACTCTGAACTCGGACTAACCGGAGAAGCCGCGCTCTTTGCTGCAATGACTCGCGCACGTGACGGAAAAATGAATGATATTGTTGCCACAATTCAACGCGAACAAGATCAAATTATTCGTGCTGATATAAATGGAGTTTTAGTGGTTCAAGGAGGTCCTGGGACTGGAAAAACGGCAGTAGCACTTCATCGCGCCGCCTACCTGCTATACACTTATCGCGAACAGCTCGCCCGTTCCGGAGTATTGATTATCGGCCCTTCAGAACGCTTCATTCAATATATTGATCAAGTACTTCCAGCCCTTGGGGAAACCAATGTCGTAGCAACTACGATTTCGGCACTCTTGCCAGGATTCACGGCAAATACTACCGACGCCGCGCATATAGCTGAAATAAAAGGACGTGATGTTTGGGCGAAAGTAGCACGCCGAGCACGAAATCAAATTCTACAAAAACGCCCCCAGCAAGACTTCTCTTTCCGGATTGGCTCAACTCAAGTCTCCCTAAGCAAAGACGATATTGCGAGCGCCCAAGAACGCGCAAAGCAAACCCACCTCCCACATAATGAAGCACGTGAAAAATATGCGAAATATTTGGTTTCATTGCTCTCGCAAAGAGTCGCAACTGCACGAAATGTAACGTTAAATGACGACGATTGGATTACTAATGACGTCGCCAGCGACCCAGAAGTTCGACGAGTCATAAATCTTCATTGGCTTCCTGCTTCTGCCGCTTGGCTCTATTCACATTTACGAAAATGGCCTGAATTACTTATCAAAGTGGCCCCTGAACTCACAGCTGCTGAGCGGGAGTTACTTTTCCATCCGAACTGGCTTCAGGACGCAAAGATTTCTGCTGGAGACATTGCAATTCTTGATGAATTTACTGATGTTCTTGGAGAAGTACTCAGCAATTCTGAGCGACGCCGTCAGTCCCAAGAAGTTGCAGAATCAAATCGGCTCGAAAACTACGTTGCCGAAACAATGGATGAGATGAATCTTGGTCAAGGCATCGTTAATTCCCAGAGGATTCTCTCTCGGATCGAAGAAACACGATATTCTGGGGCGCTCTCAGAACGTGCCGCAACCGATCGCCAATGGACTTATGGCCACGTCGTCATCGATGAAGCGCAAGAACTTTCGCCGATGCAATGGAGAATGATTACTCGGCGCAACCCGGTTCGGTCAATGACTGTGGTTGGCGATTTAGACCAGCGTATGACCGGTGACCAAATCTCAAGTTGGAATCAGCTCCTCCCCAATTGGCAAGATTATTTACGAGTGGAACGATTAACGGTAAGCTATCGCACTCCGCAAGAAATTCTTGATTATGCAGCCGAACAGATGAAATTGAACGGGACTCCCGTTGCTCCAATCACAGCTCCACGAAGTGAACCTACAGCTCTAACTTTGAAGGACGGCGCCAAAGAAAATTTCAATGAAGTTTTAACGCAATCCTTAAAAAAGGAAACTGAATTTTTAAATTCTGAATACGGAGAAGGATTTGGCACAATTGCAGTGATTTGCCCAGAGCACGAAATCTCTGAAATCACCGAAGCCATAGCAGAACTTGGTCAAAAGAATTTCACCGAAGACCGGTTAAGTATCCTCACCGCAAGGGAAGCAAAAGGTCTGGAATACGACGTCTGTATCGTGATACATCCAGATGCAATTGCGAAAGAATCTCACGGCAATTATTACGTTGCTTTAACTCGAGCCACGAAACGATTGACAGTGTTGAAATAATAGGCACCCAAAATAATTAACCCTATTGAAATAGGGTTAATTCCCCTGAAACAAAAACTACGCCACGAAACTTCTATTCAACTTATTCACCCATTACTTCGCATAGCATGACTAAATGAGTGGACTTTACTCAATGAGTGGACTTTCAACTTCGATTTTTCGTCCAGTATCCGGAAGTAGTTTGTAAATAAGTAATGCAGGTTGCAGAGTGTTACTGTGACTGAGGTATTACTGCTTGAAAGCCCGCACGAAAGTGCAGATGAAGTTTTCCAACGCTACGGCGCAAATATTCGACGCATCTCAGGTGCCGTTGAAGAATCCGAGTTAATCGAGCTCTTACAAGGAGTTGATATTCTCGGAATTCGTTCAAAAACCACCGTATCTAGTCGAGTTATCGAGCAGTGCCCCCAGCTCACAGCTATTGGCGCATATTGTATTGGCACCAATCAGATTGACCTTCATGCAGCAAGTGAAGCCGGGGTTGCCGTATTCAACGCACCTTATTCAAATACTCGATCAGTTGTTGAAATGGTGCTTGGAGAAATCATCTCGCTAACACGAAAAATTCCGGAGCGAAACCGCGCTCTACAAGCTGGAGTATGGGAAAAAAGTGCCGACGGCGCACACGAAGTGCGGGGAAAAACTCTCGGCATCATCGGCTATGGTTCAATCGGTTCGCAGCTTTCCGTTCTTGCAGAAGCTCTCGGAATGCGCGTACTTTTTTACGATATCGCTGAAAAATTAGCTCTTGGAAATGCCCAGCGCGTAAATAATATTGATGCTCTCCTCGCCCAATCTGATTTTGTTTCCTTGCATATTGATGGACGCGAAGAAAATACTAATTTTTTCAATCGCCGGATGCTTTCTAAACTGAAACCGGGAGCAATTTTTATTAACTTATCACGCGGACACTTAGTTGATTTAGAGGCACTTGCAGAAAAGCTCGCAGATGGTTCCATTTCTGGTGCTGGCATTGACGTCTTCCCTGAAGAACCCAACACAAACGGAGATCCGTTTAATTCAAAACTTATTGGATTTAATAATGTCCTGCTGACTCCGCACATCGGCGGGTCAACTCTCGAAGCGCAGGAAAATATCGGGCAATTCGTCTCTAGTAAATTAATGGATTACTGGACTATCGGCGCAACAGATATGTCTGTGAATCTCCCAAATCTTGCCGCTATAAGAACAGATGCCGCAAATTATCGTCTCGCTTGGGTTCACCGCAATACACCTGGTGCTCTTGCTCGTGTCAATCAACTTTTTGCTAATGCTGGAGCAAATGTTTCTTTCCAGTCACTGGCAACTTCTGGCGAGTACGGCTATATGATTACTGATACAACCGAGACAATTAACGAAGGATTAATTGCAGAATTGCGTGAGTCTGAACCTCATCTGCGTATGCGAATCTTGCGTCCAATGCCAAATTAATTCCCGCTTTAACCAAGCAGTTCTGCCGCTAGAATAAGTTACAGGAAGATAAAGAAAACTTGCTATGCTTATTTTTAACAATTAATCACAAGTGATTAATTGAAGCGCTGACGTATCATACAAGGAGAAAACAGGTGTCGATGTCCGAGATGATGAAGCGAGCACACGAGCATTACGCAGATGGAGTTGCAACTGAAATTGCGCCAGTAACTCACACAATTGAACAAATTTTTGAATCTGCAGTAAATGATTTTCCGAATAATATCGCGATCGATTTCCTCGGACGCGAATTCACATATCAAGAGCTTCATTTCCAAATCAAACAAGCAGCAACAGCTTTAACCATGTGCGGTGTACGACGTGGAGATGTAGTTAGCCTGATTCTCCCAAACTGCCCTCAGCATTATGTAGCTTTTTATGCTTTACATTATCTCGGAGCCATTGTTTCAGAGCACAATCCACTTGCACCAGCTTCACAACTTCATGCACAGCTGGAATCTGTCGGAGCGAAAGTTGTAATCGCTTGGGAACAAACAATCGAAACTCTTACCGACGACGGAAATCTTCGCGGATATACCTTCCTTGCTGTTAATTTAGTAAAAGCTCTCCCGAAAAAGTCTCAGTGGCTTTTGAAACTGCCGCTAAAGGCTGCTCGTTCTCAACGAGAAAAACTACGCGGAGTGGTTCCACCAGGAGTTCATTCTTGGGATAATCAAGTTTCCCATGCTGCTCCAATGAATCTAAATTCGATTGTTAATCGCCCTGGACTCGACGACGTCGCAATTTTAATCCAAACTGGTGGCACTACTGGAATACCAAAAGCAGTACAGCTAACTCATCGCAATGTTGTTTCAAATGCAGCGCAAGTTTTTGAATGGCTAAAAGATTTTAAACGTGGCGGCGAAACTGTGGGGGCAGTTTTGCCTTTCTTCCACGCCTTCGGCTTACAGCTATCATTATCAGTTTGTGTTGGACTTGCCGCCACACAAGTAATGATGCCGCGATTTGACGTAGATATGCTCCTTGCTGGACAAAAGCGCCACCCAATTACTTTCTTCGGCGGCGTTCCTCCAATGTTTCAAAAAATTCTCGAAGCTGTAAAAGAGCGAAAGAATGTAGATTTATCAACTATTCGTTATTCCGTAAGCGGAGCAATGCCTCTCGCCCCCGAACTCGCGGCACAATGGGAAGCTGCTACGGGGGGTTACCTCATCGAAGGTTACGGAATGTCTGAAGCAAGTCCAGTTATCTCCGGATCTCCAGTAAATGCTGCGCGCCGCCCATCAACACTTGGGCTACCTTTCCCTTCAACTCAAGTAAAGATTGTTAACCCAGAAGATCCAGGCAAGGAAGTTGCTCCTGGTGAAGTTGGAGAAATTCTCGTCAATGGCCCACAAGTATTCCAGGGGTACTTCAATAACGAGGAAGAAACCCAGCTTTCATTCCACGACGGCTGGCTAAGAACTGGAGACTTAGCCCGCTGGGATGACGGATTCCTAGTAATGGCAGACCGCCGCAAAGAATTAATCATCAATGGTGGATTTAATGTTTACCCTTCAGAAGTAGAAGCAGCTGTGCGAGGACTTACTGGAGTGGCTGATGTTGCAGTAATCGGAATGCCAAATGCAAGTCTCGGCGAATCGGTTGTGGCAGCGTTAGTACTTGAACCTGGAGCAAAAGTTGATTTGGAAGCCGTTCGTGAATGGACTAAGTCACGACTTTCCCACTACGCAATGCCAAAATCAATCGTAGTGCTAGAAGAACTACCAAAGTCGCAGCTTGGAAAAGTACTACGAAAAAATGTTCGGGAACAACTTGCAAACTTTGAGCTTGTATCAGGTGAATGGAAAAAGAAGCTTGAAGATGCTTCAGCAATTGCAGCTTCAAAGTTAGAATCCGGAATGGAATCTTTGAAGAATTTCTCAAAGCATGAACCTGAAGAAATTCCAGAAGCAATGTTTGAAACTGTTGTTGAAGAAGTGGAAGAAACAGAAGAAAAATCTGAGCTTACTTCTTCTGAGACTACGGAAGAGACTAGCACTAAAGAATAAATTTCCACTCTAGATTGAAAGTTCTCTGAACTGGAAATCTAGGGCTCCCCTAAGCAATTTAAAGTAAATGGAATGGCCTACCGTTAAAAACGATAGGCCATTCCATTTACTTTAATCACCCTATTTGTTAGTCCCTGTTTCACGAAGTTTTTTAATGGCATCTTCAAAGTCTTCAAGTGATTCAAAACTTGAATATACTGAGGCAAATCGAAGATATGCAATTGTGTCTAAAGATTGCAACGGTTCCAGAATCGCCAATCCAATATCATGTGCGTCAATCTGGGAAAGACCACTTGCACGAACACTTTCCTCAACTTGCTGTGCAAGTACCGCAAGTTGATCATCTGTTACTGGACGACCTTGGCACGCCTTGCCCACTCCAGAAATAATTTTATCGCGACTAAATGCTTCTGTTGCCCCAGATCTTTTCACAACAGTTAATGAAGCTGTCTCTGTTGTGCTGAAACGTCGTTTGCACGAAGGACATTCGCGTCGACGACGAATCGAATTACCGTCATCTGCAGTACGGCTATCAATTACACGAGAATCTGAATTTCTACAAAATGGGCAATGCATAAAGCCCAAATTAGCTGTTTCTTATTAAAAATGGCAAATTATCAACATTATTAATTA
>JAXFDG010000165.1:0-8454 GCA_034173665.1 Arcanobacterium sp. | reverse complement strand
CAATCGAAACAGTGATAACTTCAGCACCGGTGCGCTCAGCAATCCACCCAATTGCAACTGAGGTATCGAGTCCACCTGAGTAGGCTAAAACCACTCGATTACTTTTTGCCATTTCCACTCCTCTATTACTCTTAAATTCATTTTTAAATACTGATGTTTATTAGTCTTTAGTTTTTAGCTTTCTCTGCTTACAGTTTTCTCTACTTACTCTGCGAAAGCTCTAAGATTTCTTTCAATAAAGTTTTGGCAGAACGCTCACTCGCTGAAACCACAAGCACAGTATCGTCACCAGCAATACAGCCAAGAACATCATTTAACACAGCTCGATCAATTGCAGATGCGAGTAGTTGAGCTGCCCCTGGCGGGGTACGTAAAATGACTTGATTCAAAGCTTGTTTCGCATCTGTAACAACTTCTCGTGCCCATCGTTCTAGTTGTGCTCGTGCCCCAACAGCCGACTCGGAAAGCTCAACTACGTCTGGCACACGATAAATCCGCTTTCCGTCTGCGGCATATTCTTTAAATGCATGCAGTTCTTCCAAATCTCGCGAAAGCGTTGCTTGAGTTACTGAAATCCCTGCTTCAGCCAGAAGCTCACGAAGTTCGGCTTGCGAAGAGACTGCTTGATTCTCAATTATTTGGGTAATTTTTGCATGACGCGCAGCTCGAGTGGTTGGCACAAATTCGTTCATTAATCACTTCCCTATTTCTCTTGATAATGCGGCGCTTGCAGCTCAGCAAGTTCCGACATCGCGGCGATAAACACTTTTAAATCCTCTTGCGTCACGATTAAAGACGGCGTAATCCGAACTGCCTTTGGAGAGCTAGCAAGAGCTAAAACTCCCAGAGCTTCTAATTGCGAAACACAAACTTTTGCATCATTTACATGGATATCACGCAATAATCCCTGACCAGAAACGTCGTATCCTAATGCTCGTAACTCTTCAGAAAGCCAATGCCCGTTTAGCCGAGCATCATCGGCAAGGCTTTCAACTTCCGTAATAGTTGCCATCGCCAAAGCACATGCAAGAGCAGACCCACCCAATGGAGAAGTACCGATTCCGGGAGAAATCTGCCGCGACTTTCGGTTTAACACAATGGTTGCCCCAATTGGATGCCCTGAACCAACGCCGCGTGAAAGAGTGATCACATCTGCTTTAGTATGCTTCGCATGCACAAACCATCGCCCGGTTCGTCCGAGCCCGGTATTACTTTCATCAATAATCAATAAAGCATCAAAGCGATCACATAAATCCCGAGCTCGTTGCAATACCTCTGGTTGCACACGACGCAAAGCACCGGCAACTTGGTAGGGTTCAAGAATAATTGCGGCGACGTCGTCTGACATTGCCGCGTTAAGTGCATCTACTTCAGGATCAATAAAAGTTACTGCAAAAGACGGCGTATGAGTTGCTTCTAATTCTGAAAGCACTTCTGAAATTGCTGCTGCGCCGTGGGTCCGCCCATGGAAACTATTTTTCAAAGCAATCATTCGCCCGCCTGGTTTTAAATGGAGGGCAATATTTAAGGCACCTTCCATCGCTTCATCAGCTGAGGTGGAGAAAAAACTCCGAGCTTGTGAACCAACATATCCTTCTGATGCAAGAATTTCTTGGAATTTCCGGGCTAATTGAATTTTTGGCAAAGAAGCAAAATAGTTAGTTACATAGTAAATACCATCTTCAAAATCATGCACTACTTTTATGTGTGCTGGATGATGGTGACCGAGAGTGGTTACTCCAGTACCAGCAATGAGATCAAGATATTTACGACCTGCCTCATCCCAAACATATGCCCCTTTGCCGCGGACAAGCATTAGTCGCGGAGGTTCATATACTGGCAGTAATGAATGGTCGTAGTTTTCTTGCCACCCCATTTTCTTCCATCTCCACCTATTATGTTTCTTTCACTTTTCTCGCCACGGTCCACCAGTCATATCAGTTCAGCGAAAACTCAGAAAAACTCAGAAAAGTAAGAAAATTTTATAACTAACAAAGCATAATTATACATACCTGTTCTTGAAATCCACTACTGAGATAACGAAATTGGGTTGTGTCTTTATCGACACAACCCAATCGAGTAGCAACAAAGGAACTTGGACTTCGCGCGTATTTTACTAAGGCTTTCGCAAGCTGCACCGCCCCAGAAATTACCAGTCAGAAAGGCGTAACTTTCGCGAGTCATCATCAGCTATCTGCTTCTCAGAAAGCTCTTTCAAATCAGCGAGCTTATCTGAGCCAGCACGAATCTGCGCTCCAGCAATTCCATCCAACTCGCCATCAGCAATTGCCGCAATTAGTTCCGCAACCTCTGTTGGTTCATTCCAAATTTCCCGTCCAATATGCATTTGCATTCCTGAAGTCATATCAGTACGAACAACTCCCGGAGCAACCGGAAACACCTTTAGTCCATGTTCTTTTCCAGCAAGATGTAAAGACCCAGCTAATCGCAGTAAAGCCGTCTTGGAAACAAAATATGAAGAACAAAGATCATCATCTCGAACTGCTGCCCCAGAAGATAAATCAATAATTCTCCCACCACCACGCGCAATCATCCCCGGCACCAGGACTTTCTGCAAAATGAATGGGGCTCGTAAATTCACAAGCTGCGTTTCCCACCAAGCATCGAGATCAGCTTCCCAAGGCAAAGCTTCTGGCCCAAGCACACCGGCATTATTAACAAGTAAATCCACTCCCCCAAATTCATCACGAATCCGGCTTGCAAATCCTTGTACTGATTCCACATCAGCTAAATCAACTGCAAATGTTTGCACAGTTGCTCCGCGTTCAGTACAAGCTCGAGCAGTGCCGTAGAGCGCTTCCCGGGTCCGAGCTGCGAGATATAAGGCTCTTCCTGGTTTCGCGAGCACTCGCGCAATAGTTGCCCCAATTCCTCGCGATGCTCCAGTAAGCAAAATCTTTTGCGCCGCTGGAATAACCATCAATTTCCCCTTTCTCAGGTTCAATAATCACACAGCCTAGCTACATTTCTTAGCCACGCAGTTCAGCACCGAAAGCTTTCCGGGCAAGTTTTACGATTCCATTGCGGATTCCAGCGGTTTGCTGCGAAGTTAAAGTCTCACCTTTACCACGTAAACGGAGCGAGAATGCCAAAGACTTCTTTCCCTCAGGAACTGAATCACCGGTATATACATCAAAGAGCTGTAAATCCTCAAGAAGCGAACCGCCAACCTTGCGGATAATTGCAGCAATCTCAGCCACTGAAACAGCTTCATCAACCACCAATGCGATATCTTCTTTCGCAATTGGGAAGCTAGAAACTGGCTTCACCTGAATTGGAGCAGCACCGCGTAATTCAAGCACTCGATCAAGATTAATCTCAAACGCAACTGAACGCTTTGGCAGGTCAAAAGCTTGGCAAACCTTTGGAGCAAGTTCGCCAGCAAATCCAAGTACTTCGCCTGCAACCACAAGTTCTGCACAGCGCCCTGGATGGAACGGAGCATAACTTTGTTCAGTATTGCGTAACTCGAAATCTAGAGCCACAGTTTCAAGCACAGAAGTAGCAGCCGCAAGCGCATCACGCCAGTCCCAAGCAATCGGATTGAAACCAAAACCAAGATCTTCACGGGTAACCGCAGCCACACCAGCAATATGATTCGGCTGAGCTGGAACTGCCGCAGCTAATTCAGCAAGCTGAGATTCAGTTGGACGCCCACCGGCAGCTGGTGTTGGGGCTGGGCTGAGATCACTAGGCTGGAACACTTTTCCAAACTCGAAAATTGCCACGTGCTGATTCGACCGCGAAACATTCATCCGCGCTGTTTCTAAGAGTGAATCCAAAACGGAAGTTCGCAAATATGGCGCATCATCTTGTAGTGGATTCATTAATCGAATCGCCCGCCGGCGTGCATCTTCAGCTGGAATCTGCTGCTTATCAAAAGCACCCGCAGAAACGAATGGATAGCTAAGAACTTCCACCCATCCCTGTTCTGCTAACGCCCGAGAAACATCACGACGTTGCCGTTGCGCTACAGTTAATCCTTGCCCAACCGCAGCCGCAGGAACAATTGAAGCTACGGCATCATAACCAACAAGACGCGCAATTTCTTCTACGAAATGTGCCGGGCCAGTTAAATCAGGACGCCATGTTGGTGGAGTTACCATCACTTCAGCATCATTAACACTACCTGATATGCTGCAGCCAATTTCTGCTAAGTACCGTAATTGTTCTTCTGCGCTAAGAACAAGCCCTGATAAACGGTTAGTTTCTGTTAACGGGAATGGAATAGCTGCTACTGGCGCAAGATTTTGATATTCAAAATTCTCCGCAGCAATTTCACCGCCACCATACTCAACCAATAAATCAGCAACTGCTTGCGCAGCAACTGGAGCTAACTGTGGATCAACTCCACGTTCAAAACGCTTTGCTGCCTCGGACGGTAATTTATGGCGACGAGCTGCACGAGCAATTGAAACTGCATCAAAATGTGCAGCTTCAATCAGCACATCAGTAGTTTGGGCGCTAATCTCAGTTTCTAAACCACCCATAACTCCAGCTAGTCCAATTACTCGCGAAGCCTCAGCTCCAGCAGGAGAATCTGTGATCAGTAAATCTTCTAGATCAAGCTCACGCGAAACTTCATCTAATGTTACTAACTGTTCTCCAGAACGAGCCCGGCGGACCACGATTGGCGCATGTACCTTTGCTAAATCATAGGCGTGTAGTGGCTGACCAAGATCAAGCATGACGTAATTGGTTGCGTCCACGGCTAAGGAAATTGGACGCATTCCTGCGGCAAGCAAACGATCCTTCAACCATTTTGGAGATTCCGCATTTGGATTTACTCCACGCACGATACGCGTCACGAAACGATCGCAACCAGACTTACCGTAGATTGGAGCCTCGTCGTCAATTCTTACCGGGAAACCAGCGTTATTAACCTCCGGTAAATTTTTCGCAGCTGCAGAGGAAAAAACAGGGTCAGTGAATTTTGCCCCAGTAGAATGTGCATATTCACGAGCCACACCACGCATCGAGAAACAGTATCCACGATCTGGGGTTACGTTAATCTCAAGCACTTCCCCGCCAATTCCAAGATAGCCGAGAACATCTTGCCCAACGCTTGGAATCTTTGCCGTGATCGCAGCCTCGTCTCCACGAGCGAGCACAATAATGCCATCGTGATCTTCACCTAAGCCAAGCTCACGCTGGGAACAAATCATGCCATCAGAAATATGCCCGTAAGTCTTGCGTGCTGCAATCTTGAAATCACCTGGAAGCACTGCGCCAGGCAGCGAGACCACAACATAATCTCCGACTTCGAAATTATGTGCGCCACAAATAATCCCCCGTGACGGGAAATCTACTGGTTCTTTTCCTTCTCCTGGGGCATCATTGTGTTCACCGACGTCGACACGACAGTAGTTAATAGTTTTCCCGTTTGATTGTTCTTCAGCTACTCGCGTTAAAACCTTGCCAACAACAATTGGACCGGTGATTTCACTCTTATGAATCTCTTCTTCTTCTAGGCCAACCTTTACTAAGGCCGCTGCCAGTGCTTCTGCATCGGTTCCAGGAAGAACTTCTACGTGCTGATTTAGCCATTCAATTGGAATTAACGGCATTAGTTACCCCTTCCGGTAGTTCCGAACTGGAGTGAGAATCGCACATCACCCTCGACCATGTCACGCATATCAGCAATACCATGACGCAGCATCAAGGTTCGTTCAATTCCCATACCAAAAGCAATACCTGTGTAAATATCTGGATCAATCCCAGCATTGCGGAGGACTTCTGGATTAACTACACCGCAGCCGCCCCATTCAATCCAACCCGGGCCACCTTTCTTTTGCGGGAACCACAGATCCATTTCTGCTGAAGGTTCAGTGAACGGGAAGAAGGACGGGCGTAAACGTGTTTTTGCTTCTGGCCCGAACATCGCCTTGGCAAAGTGATCAAGAGTGCCTTTCAAATGTTCCATCGTGAGATTCTTATCGACGGCGAGACCTTCGATTTGATGGAAAACTGGTGTATGCGTTGCATCAAGCGCGTCGGTTCGGTAGACCTTGCCAGGACATGCAATATACAGTGGCACACCACGTTCGAGCATAGTCCGCGATTGAACCGAGGAGGTGTGGGTATGTAAGACCAATCCAGGCTGCTCTGTAATCGCGCCAGAAGCTTGTGCTGCTTCAAGGCTTTGCCCGCCAACTGGAACTTGTTCTACACCGGCAATATAGAAAGTATCTTGCATCTGTCGAGCTGGATGATCCGGTCCAAAATTTAAAGAATCAAAGTTGAACCATTCGTGTTCAAGTTCAGGACCTTCAGCAATCTCCCATCCCATACTGATAAAGAAATCAGAAACGTCTTCCATTAACACGTTTAGTGGATGTCGAGCTCCGCGAACTTGCCGCCGAATCGGAGTGTTCACATCTACTCGTTCTTCGGCTAAAAGCTTTTCTTCTGCAGCTGCCTCAAGCTTTTCAGTAGCTGCAGCAAGAGCTTCCTGAATTGCTTTCCGCGCAGCACCCATAAGTTTTCCAGCAATTGGTTTTTCGGTTTTATCGAGATTACGAATGAGCATATTCGCTTTTGTAATCAATGCATTATCACCGCTATGACTTAAGCGAGCTTCTTTTAATTCGCTCAAAGTTTTTGCATTTGCAAAGGCTTGCTTCGCCGCATCTACTGCAGCCGCAATACCAGCTTCATCTAGTGGACTTAAATCCATAATTCCCTCTCACTTAATTCCACTCTCATCTTACTAGTGCTAAGGCAAGGGCGCGAATGAGATTAAATTACGAACTTTTCCAATACTCGCTATTATCGAAGTATGAATACAGCGCTATTTTGCGGATTAACCACCATTGATGTTGTGAACGTAGTAGACGAAGTCCCAACTACCAATCAAAAAATTGTTTCCCACGAAACTCGAATCGATGTTGGTGGCCCTGCTGCAAATGCGGCTCGTACAGCTGCTGCTCTTGGTGTTCCGGCACGACTCGTAACACTCCTTGGCAATAGTGCCTTTGCTCGTCTAGCCCTCGAACAGCTTTTTTCCGAAGGGATTGAAGTAATTGATTTAGCAGCTGACGATAATTTTCCAGTTTCTACCGTTCTCTTGGATGCGCAAGGTAAGCGCACCGTAATTTCTCGAAATAATCCAGAACGAGAGTTTGTACTCCCGGATTCTTCAGTTCTTGACGACGTCGCAATTTTAGAAATCGATGGGCACTTCGTTGAAGTGCAAGAACAATACGCAAATTATTGCAAAAAACGAAATATTCCAGTTGTTTTCGATGGCGGGTCATGGAAACGTGGAACCGGACGGCTTCTTCCATTAATTGATCATGCAATTATCTCTGCCGATTTCGAAGTTCCGAATATTTCTGCTACAACATTGCAGTACCTAAGCCAATATAAATATCAATTATTGGCACAAACTCACGGCGATGAACCGATTCAAGCATTGACCGGAGAACAAGTAACAACTCTTCCAATTCCCCGTGTTCGAGTGAGCGATACGCTTGGAGCCGGAGATGTGCTTCATGGGGCTTACACCGCGCTCCTTCCGCAAGCAACAAATCCTCTCACCGCACTCCGGCAGGCAAGTATTATGGCCACAAAATCAACCCAATTCCCTGGCGTTCTTACCTGGATTGAAAACGAACGAGATTTCTAAACTAATTTTGCGCCCGGGCACTTTCAAAGATACAAAGCGTTGCCGCCATTGCAAGATTTAAGGATTCGGCATTCCCCCACATGGGAATTGAAACGACGGCGTCAGCTAAAGCCAATTCACCCTTCGAGAAACCGTGTGCTTCGTTTCCGAACACCCAAAGAGTTTTTTCCCTCAAATCAATCTTTCCCGCAAGCTCATCAAGATTAAAATCGCCATGCGCATCGGCAGCAAGCACCTGGAATCCAGCTTCTTTTGCAGTCATAATGAGAGGCTCGGGTTGTTCATCTTCAATCACAGGAATATGAAAAAGTGAACCCACAGAAGAACGAATAACTTTCGGATTAGTTGCTGCTACTGATCCAGCACCTGTGATTACTGCCTGAGCTCCAAAAGCATCACTGCAACGAATAATTGTGCCTAAATTTCCAGGATCATTTGCTCGCAAAGTCATTACTAATAATTGCGAGTTTGCAAAAACTTCTGCCAAATCCGGCTCGTCTGGAATATCAGCCACCGCAAGAATCCCTTGTGCATCTTTTGAAATTCGAAGGAAAAGTTCAGGTTCCAAAAGATGCGTGTATGGATCAAGTTCATCAATTAGCTGTAATAAATCGGGATGTGTTTTGAGCGCTTCTGAAGTAGCGTACACATCCCGCACTAGCTCTGGATGGAACCGTAATAATTCACGTACAGCCTGTGGCCCTTCCACCAGCTGTTGGAAATACTTCTGCCGATTCGCAGACCGGTGTAAACCAGTAACTTTTTTTAACTGTCCGGTAAATGACTCAATCTGCTTCTTCGGCACG
>JAXFDG010000164.1:0-14450 GCA_034173665.1 Arcanobacterium sp. | reverse complement strand
ATTTCTGGATTCGGCATTAAAGCCCGCGCAATCGCAACGCGCTTGCGCTCACCTGAAGATAGTGAAGCATACTTACGCTGCGCTAAATCTCCCACTCCAAGCAGCCTCAATAAGTTATGAGCTCGTTCGTCATCTTCAACTTCATACTCTTCCCGCCAAGTGGCAGTCATTCCATAAGCTGCTGTCCGAACCACATCAAGCACGAGTTCTGTTCCTGGAATCTTTGCGTCGAGCGCAGCAGAAGCTAGGCCAACCAGCGGTCGCAAATCCGCTAAATCCACTTTTCCGAGTTCTTCACCAATAATTGAGACTCGACCTGATGTGGGATGTAATCGCCCAGAGACTAACTGCACTAACGTCGTTTTCCCAGCACCATTTGGGCCAAAAATAACCCATCGTTGCCCTTCATCAACATGCCAATTAGCGTTACGAAGAATTTCTTTGCCATTTCGGCGGACAGTTACATCTACTACTTCTAATACGTCTCCCATAAACTAAATTTTACCGGAGGAAAGGCAGATTAGCTGAGACGACTCCACGAGTTTGAAAAGATAGACGAATCCACAGAAAAAGATAATGAAATAGACCAAAATTCTCTGAAAATCGAGAAGAAGCTAAGCTCTAATAATCGCGAGAAATGAAACTCTAGCAGTCAGCAAGAATCTCTTGGTAGAAGGAAAATGTCTTTTCCGCAATTGAAGCCCAGGAAAAATGTTCCTCAACACGACGACGTCCCGCTGTTCCAAGCTGTTTCGCCCAGTTCAAATCACTACAAACTCGATTTAGTGCAGCGGCTAAATCTGCCTCAAACTGATCTGGATTAATTGGAGTTCCAGTACCATCCGAGAGTTGTTCAATTGGCACAAGAAGCCCCGTTTCTTCATGAACGATACAATCTGGAATTCCCCCGGTCTCCGTTCCCACAACAGGAAGACCAACCGCCATTGCTTCAAGATTCACGATTCCTAGCGGTTCATATATTGAGGGAGTAACGAAAACAGTGGAGCAAGCTTCAAGAGCCACGATTTCATGGTGCGGAAGATGATCTTCAATCCAAACCACACCACCACGTTGAGATTGTAACTGCTCTACTAAAGTTCGTGTTTCTGCTGCAATTTCCGGGGTATCAGGAGCGCCTGCACAGAGAATTACTTGCACTTTCGGATCCACTTTTGCAAGTGCGCGCAACAATCCTGGCACACCTTTTTGCCGAGTAATTCGTCCAACAAAAATAATCGTCGGCTTGTCTGGATCCAAACCATAGCGAGTAAATATTTCTCGAGCTTCTTGCCACTCAGCTTCAGTTTGTGGCGCCTTCCAATCTTCAAGGTCGATTCCGTTATGGATTACACGCACTCTCTCTGGATCAATCGCTGGGTAGCAACGCAAAATATCATCGCGCATCGCATGAGATACCGCAATTATTCCGGCGGCTGATTCATATGCGGTTCGCTCTATCCAAGAAGAAAGCTCATATCCCCCGCCGAGTTGTTCGCGTTTCCAGGGACGGAGAGGCTCTAAAGAGTGTGCCGAAATTACATGCGGAATTCCATGTAACATTCCCGCTAAATGCCCCGCAAAATTCGCATACCAAGTATGAGAATGCACTAAATCTGCTCCAGCTACGGCATCTGCAATAGCTAAGTCAATCCCCATAGTCTGCAAGGCTGCATTCGCTCCAGAAAGTTCTCCAAGTTTTTCATACCCATGCAGTTCTACACCCGGAACCGGATTATCTTTCCGCTTCCCATCAAAAGCGTGTACAACCACCTCTGTATGCGCCGTTAAAACTTTTGCCAGTTCGGTTACATGAACTCCAGCTCCGCCATAAATAAATGGAGGAAATTCACGGGTCAAGAGGTCAACACGCATCGTTACGCCTTATCTAGAAGCAGGAATACAAAATTTTCTGTGTTTTCATTCTATTAAAAATAAGTAAATAACGGTAAACTTTTAACTAACAGTTCTGAGACGCATTCCTCAAGGAAGAGGAATTGGATAAGGTGATGATATGAAGTCCAAACCAAAAGTTTTAGCTATCGTTCTTGCAGGTGGCGAAGGGAAACGCCTCATGCCTTTAACGGCTGATCGAGCTAAACCAGCCGTTCCTTTTGGTGGAATTTATCGCCTCATCGATTTTTCTTTATCGAATATTGTAAATTCCGGGTATCTCCGAGTGGTTGTACTTACTCAATACAAGTCTCACTCTCTTGACCGACACATTTCGCAAACTTGGCGAATGTCAACTTTGCTGGGAAATTATATTGCTCCAGTTCCCGCACAGCAGCGAATTGGAAAAAATTGGTTCCTTGGTTCAGCCGATGCAATATATCAATCTTTAAATATTCTTGACGACGAGCGTCCAGATTACGTTGTAATCACCGGTGCCGATAACATCTACCGGATGGATTTCTCCCAGATGGTAGAACAACATATTGAAACTGGCGTTGGTCTGACAATTGCCGGAATTCGTCAGCCAAAAGAACTTGCTTCTGCCTTTGGCGTGATTGATTCTGATCCCCAAAATCCCCTCAAAGTGCGCGAATTTCTCGAAAAACCGAGTTCTTGTGACGGCTTAGCCGACTCTCCAAACGAAATTCTTGCATCAATGGGCAATTATGTTTTCACCACTGAAGCATTAGTGGAAGCTCTTTTTGATGATGCAAATTGCGATTCCTCAAAACACGATATGGGTGGCGATATTGTGCCGCGTTTCGTAGCAAAAAATGATTGCGGCGTTTATGACTTCACTTTTAATGCAATTCCGGGTTCTACAGAACGAGATCGCAATTATTGGCGCGACGTCGGCACTATTGATGCTTTCTATGACGCAAATATGGATTTAATTTCGGTCTATCCGGTGTTTAATCTTTACAACGATAAGTGGCCACTATTCACTGGATACACTGGGCTGCCACCAGCCAAGTTCGTTTATGGGCACCATGAGCGTCTTGGTCATGCTCTTGATTCGATTATTTCCCCAGGAGTAATTATCTCCGGAGGGGAAGTAATGAATTCCGTTCTCTCTCCACACGTGCGCGTTAATTCTTGGTCGTCAGTACGTAACTCAGTTCTTTTCGACGGCGTAAATGTTGGTCGAAACGCCACCATCGTGAATGCAATTATCGATAAATACGTGCAAATTGAAGAAGGCGCTCAAATCGGGATTGACTTAGAACGAGACCAAGAACGAGGACTACAAGTAACCGAGTCAGGACTTGTAGTGGTTCCTAAGGGCGCAAAGATTTCTCGATGAGTTTTCACCGCTTTTCCCTAGTTACACAGGATGTGAACCTCAGTCCTGCCGAAAATAAATTACAAAAAGTTTTCTTAGAACATGGTTCACAACCTGTGTGGGAAAAACTTCGCGGATACCCTTTTTCTGCCTGGTCTTGTTTAATCGAAATATCTGACGAGAATAATTTTCCTTTAACAGACGACGAGAACTTTCCGCTAAAAGTAATTACAGTAGCCTCTGAAATTGGTTTTATTGCAACTCATCTATCTGGAGAACTGGCCCATTCTGGGCCAAAATTAATCATCACAGATGTCGATTCAACTTTTATTCAACAAGAAGTCATCGAACTTTTAGCAGCTCATGCCGGACTTGAAGCCGAAGTAAAAGAAATCACGGATGCGGCAATGCGTGGAGAACTAGATTTTCGCGACTCCTTACGTGAGCGGGTTTCAGTTTTAGCCGGACTCCCTGAAAGCATCTTCAAAGATGTCTTCCAACAAATTAAACTAACTCCCGGAGCACAAGAATTAGTCCAAATAGCACATCGTCAAGGAGCTTATATTGGACTAGTCTCTGGAGGGTTTACCGAGATTTTAAACCCATTGCTAGAGCAAGAAAGTCTTGATTTTGGCAGAGCCAATCAATTAGAAATTCACGAAGGTAAACTCTCCGGAAAAACTATTGGCACGATAATTGATGCCACCGCAAAAGTTTTAGCACTCAAAGAGTGGAGTGAAAATCTTGGAATAACTCTCGCCGAAACAGTTTGTGCTGGAGATGGCGCGAACGATTTACCAATGCTGGAAGCTAGTGGGCATGGTTTTGCTTTCTGTGCAAAACCAATAGTTGCCCAAAATGCAGATACTGCAATCACTTTTCAACGCTTAGACATTGTGACTGCACTCTGCGGTTGGCACGGAATTATTTAACTTATCCTAGTCAACTTAAAGTGCAAGCAACTCTAAATAATCATCGGACCACAAGTCTTCGTCGCCGTCTGGCATTAATAAAACCCGCTCTGGATTAAGTGCTTTCACTGCTTCTTCATCGTGAGTTACAAGAATTACTGCCCCCTGATATTCACTAAGAGCCGCTAATACTTTTTCTCTTGAAGCCGGGTCCAGATTATTGGTTGGCTCATCTAATAAAAGTACATTTGCCCGCGTTACCACTAACATTGCCAATGCGAGACGGGTTTTTTCCCCACCAGATAGCACATTCGCTGGCTTTAATGAATCATCTCCACTGAATTGAAAAGAGCCAAGAACTGAACGGAGTCCCGTATTATCAAGATCTGTTGCTACTTTTTCCAAATTTTCTAAAACCGATAGATTATTATCAATTAGCTCATGTTCCTGAGCATAATATCCAAGTTTAAAACCATGGCCCTCACGAATTTCACCAAAATCAGGTTCAGTTATTCCGGCAATCATTCTCAGCAATGTTGTTTTACCAGAACCATTTGTTCCAATAACAACAATTCGGCTACCTTTATCAACTGCTAAATCTAAACCCGCAAAAATTTCTTGTGATCCATAAGATTTTGCAAGACCTTCAATCATTAACGGAGTTTTCCCGCAAGGCGCTGGCTCTGGAAAACGCAAAGCAGCTACTTTTTCTTGCTTGCGTTCCGGAGCTAGCTCTTCAAGCATTGCTAATGCACGTTTTTCCATATTCTGCGCAGCTACTGCTTTTGTTGCTTTAGCTCGCATCTTATCTGCTTGAGCGAGAAGTTCTGCAGCTTTCTTTTCAGCGTTTTTCCGTTCAATCCGACGCCGTTTTTCATCTGCATCGCGTTGTTTTAAATATGCATTCCATCCCATTGCATAAACATCAATAACACTTCGGTTGGCATCAAGAAACCAAACGTGATTTACAGTTTCCTGAAGGAGTTCAATTGAATGCGAAACCACAATACACGCACCGGAATAATTACGAATCCAGTCACGTAACCAAATGATTGAATCATGATCCAGGTGATTAGTCGGTTCATCTAAAAGCAGCGTCTCTGCCCCGGAAAAAAGTACCCGAGCTAGTTCAACACGTCGTCGCTGCCCACCTGAAAGGGTTCGCAATTCTTGATCTAAAACTTGTGGAGCAAGATTTAAAGCTGCAGTAATTTTTGCTGCTTCTGCTTCTGCAGCCCAGCCCCCAGCTGCACGAAACTCCGCATCCAAACGCACATAACGTTCCATTGCTTTTTGTTGTTTAGTCCCCGTTTCAAGGGACATTTCACGTTCGGCTTTTTGAATTGATTTAAGTTTTTGTGCAATACCACGAACTTCGAGGATTCTTTCGCGTGCTGTTTGCTCTGGATTACCAATTTTAGGATCTTGCGCTAAATATCCAATCTCCCCTTTTCGACTCACCACCCCGTCATAAACCACTAGTTCAGACTGGTTAGAATCACCGGACAATAGTCTTAAAAGTGTGGTTTTACCAGCACCATTACGTCCCACCAGACCAACAATATGGCCTTTATCCAAAGAAAGATTAACTCCATTAATTAGAGTTCTCTCACCAATGCTCATTGTTAAGTCGCGCAGAGTAATCACCAAGCTATTTTATGAGATAGGATTATGGCAGCCAAAAACCGGAGGAAAATTCATGACTTTTAACGACAACATCACTCTTGACACAGGCGGAACTCGCCGCGGCCCGCGTGGCAGAGGGGCCGCAGTTGGAGGCCTTGGCGGAGTTGGCGTAGTTGGCGCAATTATTTACTTCCTTATCACCGGGCAGATGCCTGATTTAGGAATGCTTACCGGCGAAACACAAACTCAATCACAGCAAAGCCAGAATGAAAATGCTGTTCCGCTTGAACAAGAATGCCGCACTGGTGCAGATGCTAACCGCAATCCAAATTGCCGATTAATCGCTGGAAAAAATTCCTTAGATGTATTCTGGGAAGAACAACTTCCAGCAGAAACCGGAGTGCGCTACTCTGCCCCACAGATGACTCTTTTCTCTGGAAGCACTGCCACTGCATGTGGTACTGGCACTTCCCAAATGGGACCGTTCTACTGCCCTGGTGATAACGGAGTATATTTTGACGTCACCTTCTTTGATCAACTAAATCAAATCGGAGCAGAGAATAATGCGATTACTCAGTTATATATTCTTGCCCACGAATATGGTCACCATATTCAAAACCAAACAGGAATCTTACAGCAAGTAGATCATCGTTCTTCTGGACCAAATTCTTCGATGGTTCGTTCTGAATTACAAGCTGATTGTCTCGCTGGAGTATGGATTCATCATGCTTCAAACACCATTGACGAAGATACTGGAGTAGCCTACTTAAAAGCCCCAACAAATCAGCAACTCCGGGAAGCTTTAAATGCGGCTGCCGCTGTTGGAGATGATCGCATTACAGAAAATGCAGGGATGCGCGCAAATCCAGATAACTTCTCGCATGGTTCTGCAGAAAAACGAATGGAATGGCTAAATCGTGGAATCCAAGGCGGCACTATCGCCACCTGCGATACTTGGAATGTTGCCACACCATAACGAATCCGTAATTTTTCACTAATTTAACCCATAGTTTTTACTAAGTTATTGGCTATATTCTGCAATATACTGTTATATACACCCTGCAGAATATAGCCAATTTTATACCGGTTAAATTCGGCTAATATATCCGCATTTCTAACTAACAATAAAATTTTCCAATGAAAAATTTTCAATAATTGGCAAATCTGCTGGAGCCCAATTAAGTTCTTGCATTTGTGCCACTGTGCACCACTTTAATTCTGAGTGTTCAGTAGCTACTGGAGTCCCCGCAAGAATAACGGCCCAATAAACTGATAAATTCACAATCCCGAAATCATATTCGTATTTCAGTTGTGCGATTCTTTCACCAATTTTTGCCTCAATACCAAGCTCTTCTCGTAATTCCCGAGAAAGTGCTGCTACTTCGCTCTCTCCGGGCTCAATTTTCCCTCCCGGAAATTCCCAATGCAATGGGAGCGACATCTGCGCACTTCGCTGCGCACAGAGCACTCGATTATCTTGTATTAGCGCTGCACCCACCACAAAAATTTCACGTTTCATGAATAAATTATGACACTAATCTACAGTTCTCCCCGAGAATTAAAACTCTAAGACACTCTCCGGAACATCCAAATCACCCCATGACGTGGAGCAAATAACCAAGCCAAAATAAATAACATCGTCAAAACTAAAACGATAGTTGCACCGGTTGGAAGATCAAGTGACCAAGAAAGATAAAGTCCAAACACTCCTGAAAATATCCCGAAAGCAGGGGCTACAATCATCATCGAACTGAGCCGATCGGTTAAAAGTCTTGCAGTCGCAGCTGGGATAACCAATAACGCTAGCACCAAAATATTCCCAATTGTTTGTACAGAAATCACAACTGCAAAAGATACGGTTACGTATAACAAAATATCCAATGCCAATACGTTCACCCCTGCAGCACGCGCTGTTTCACGGTCCAAACTAACAGCAGTTAGCGGACGATTAAAAATCAATAATACGCAGATAATAATTGCAGCTCCGATTAACGCAATTGGGATATCGCTCGCTGGCACTCCAGTAATTGATCCGAACAAAAAATCTTGTAAACTTCCGGAATATCCTGGAGCACGAGCAATAATCACTAAACCTAATGCAAACGTAGCCGCAAAGAGTACCCCGATAATAGAATCTTCTTTCAATCTTCGATTCTGAGATAACAGAGCCACCAAAATTGCTGTTGCTACGCCGGCAACTGCTCCACCAAAAACCAAGGAACCACCCATAATAAAAGCAAAGGCTAACCCAGGGAAAACTGAATGGGCTACGGCGTCACCAATAAAGGCCATTCCGCGCAACACAACGTGCACCCCTACTAAACCACAAACTAAAGCTGCGATAGTTGCCATCAATAATGCTCGCGGTAAAAATGCTAGTACCGGATTAAATAAATCATAAATAAAATCTAGCGGACTAAGCACAATTCACTCCTAGTGCTGCCAATAGTGGATTATTTTCCCGAATGTTAAAAGTGTCAATCCAAATCTGTGCTGAAGCTAGTTCTGCTGGTTTTCCAGAAGCAATCACCGTGCGATTAATTAGATATAATCTATCGCAAGTTGCTCGAGCTTGGATTAAATCATGAGTGGTCATCAATACTGCACAACCGTCATCAGCAAGAGTACGAAATAAATCAGTTAAAAGTTCTTGAGTTGGCATATCTAAACCTGTAAAAGGTTCATCCAAAAGAAGCAGATCCGGATTGAGCACAAGTGCCCGAGCCACAAGCACTCTTTGTTTTTGCCCACCAGATAACTCTCCGATTGGCCGGTCTCCTAAGTCCAACATCCCAGTACGATGCAGCGCTGATTCAACAGCCAAATGATGCTCTAAACGTGGACGGCGCATTAACCCTAACCGCAGAGTAACTGCCGCCAAAACAGCTTCTCGCACGGTAATCGGAAAATCCCAAGCAAATTCATGGCGTTGCGGAACGTACCCAAGCTGTTTCACCGGTTGTGAAGTAATAATTTCCCCAGCAGAAGTTGGCACAAGTCCCAGAATCGCTCTTAAAAGTGTGGTCTTACCTGCTCCGTTTGGTCCAATTAATCCAACTAGTTCACCGGAATTTAAAAATAAATTTAAATCACGGAGAACACAGCGTCCTCCCAAGTGAACTTCTAAATCCTGCACCTGCAAGGGAAGATTCTGCAATTGAAAATTATCCGGCGTTGAATCAGAACCGATTTCTTGATCTGTCTTACACACATTGCACTTTTCAGTGTTTGATTTGCGCACGGAACTGCTCCTTTGCCATTTCCTTTTCCTGAGAGATTGTGCGCTGACGACGGAGCATCACTAAAGCCGTCAGGATTACAGTTCCGGAAATTACTCCTATTGCGATAACTAATAGTGGTAATTCTGAATTGCCAGCAGATGCAGTCTCAGTTGATTCTGAACTCTTAGCAGAACCGGGATCTCCCGCTGCTGAATTTTCCGTAACGGTATTTTCTTGGACTGAATTTTCGTTTAGTTTCCCCATAATTGCAGTAGCATCTGCTTTTAAAGCAGTTTCTGGATTAGTGGCGTCTCCAACCGCAAAACGAATTACATCAACTGATTTCACTTCTTCCCCATCACGCGTTTTAGCAATGAATTGAACCGGCACTAGATACACGCCAGGTTCTGTGAATACCCAATTTGCATGAACATGAGTATTCACATCCACCCAAACATCTTGCGGAATAGATTTTTGCCCGTCTAGCAACAATAAAGGCTTACCAAAAGTTCCATTTTGTAAAAATAGCCATGTTTTCCCTGGACCTTCTACCGGTCCAAGTCGCATTGTTACTCCTCGATCCACTATCTCAGTAACAGCCGGATCTTGAGTGTTCCATCCAAGCCATAATGCATTCGGATTTTCAGTTTGCGGAACCACCCACCACTTTTTTCCGGCACGATCAGAACCCATAAAATCAAAATCTGAATTTTCTGGGGCAGCTAAAAGCGCCGCATCAGTCACTGCAAGCACAGTTTTATTAAGTGTTCGCCAAACCGGAGTTTCTCCGGAATCATCTCGCGCAAGTGCCCGCCAACTACCATCGACTATTCGCGGCCCAAGATCAACGTGACCAATATTTACCACAGCTTCATTTGTTTCATTTATTTCATCGGAAGAAACAGTTTGGGTTAAATCAGAATCTTCTGCATGAGCAATCGATAATTGGAAAAATACAAATAAAATAAAGATAAAAAATCCGGTTCCAAGCCTCTGTAATTTTTTTTCCATCATTTCTCTCCTAAACATTTTTTCAGCGAATTCGCATTAAAGCGCATCATTGCAAGATAATCCGGAGCATTTTCATCAAAAGTATCGCCATAAAGTGGACAGGCTTTAACTCCAGCATCTTCTGCGACGGTTCTTAACGTTGATCTTCTATTCAATAAATTTGGTTCAAGAAAAACAGCGTCAATCTTTAAATCTCTAATTGTGGCAGACAGTTTTATTCGATCAGCTACCGAAGGCTCAACTGCAGGATTCGGAGCAACAAATCCCGCGACCTCAAGATTATAAGCTGCTGCAAGATACCCAAATGCATCCGAAGTAGTTACTAATTTTCGCTTGGCTTCTGGAATATGAGCAATGATCTCAGCAACTTCTAAATCTAGTTTGGCAAGTTTTTGCAAATATCGTGCTGCATTTTTCGCATATACCGGAGCGCCAATTGGATCAATTAAACTCAGTTGGTCTCTAATTACTTGCACATAAGCAGCAGCATTCTGAACATTGTGCCAAAGATGCGGATCAATTGCTCCATGCACGTGTTTTCCTAGTACTGCCTGTGGCAGCACATAAACATCTGTGCCACCTTTGCCCATAAACCGATAACCTCTAGTGCCTGGAACCTGAGTTAAAGTTCTTGTTGGAACTTCAATCACCACTTCTGATAGTGGCGTCATTTCTGTGCTGTATTTACCACTTTTATTTTTCTGTTCGCGAGCTAAAGCAACATCACCTGTTTCAAGATCTACAGCAATATCTGCATGCCCAGAAGAAATAACTTCACGATCTTTTAATTCCAGAACAGAGCTTGCCTCAACTCCAACCGCAAATACTGCGGTAGCTGATTCCAGATTTATCGGCTGTGAACTTTCGTCGACTCGTAGCCTTGCCGAAAAATCTATTTCATATATTCCTGGTTTTGTAAATGCCCAACTCATATGTTGATGAGCCGCTGCAGGAAGGGTTGCAGTATCTTCAGCAAAACCACTTTGTGCTTGAAAACCGTCATGAGAAGAAAATGCTACCTCTGGTTCTCCAAAAGAGGTTGTAATATATCCAGCCGCTGTTCCTGGTCCAGATACTTCAGTTACATAAAGATCAATTGTGGAAGAACGATTAGCTCCGAATTTATTTCCTTGACCAGAGACTCGCATCCCTAACCAGGCAGTATCTAATGAACGGTCTTCCACCAAAGGTAAAATTGTTGCACCATTTTTGGCAGATTCTTCTGCTACAGAGATTTGCACCGCATCTGCTTGGAGATTAGCATCAAGGGTTCTAATAATTGCGTGCTGCTCAAGCAACATATAGTTGGAAAAAGCGATATCTGCATACGCAATATCCCGAATCGAACGTAATGTAGGCTCATATGAATGTGGATCTGCCCCATCCGGAACAATCTGTGAAACACTAGCGCGATTCCCAGCTACTTCACGAGCGAAATTGGCTAAAATTCCAGTGGTCGTAACAATTCTCGGACCTTGCGTCGTGAATTTTTCTTTCCCTTGCTTTGTTCCCGCGGATAAATTTTCTTCACTTGAGCTCAATACCCCTTGTTGCGTTAAATCTTGCCCTCTCCTCTGCTCTGTCACACTTGCGCAACTAGTCAGCATAATCACGGCTAAACTCAAAGAAAGCCCTTTTAGAGAAAAGCCAATTTTTTGTTCCCACTTCATAAATATTGCAACAACCCAAACTTATCCTTAATGATTATCGTTATCATTAAATCAAAAGTTTCCCGATAATAAAAATCGGACACGAGATAAGCATAAAATTTATGAAAACAGTGGACTATCTACGGAAAAATCTGAAGTGAAAACCCGAACAATTTCCCCAAATATCATAATTGCTCCCATCCCTTAAAACAGGATGGGAGCAATTATGATAAGCCATATTTACTTCACAATGGCAGCAAAATGCTTCACTGTAATGAAATGGTCTTACTTAGTGACTCTAAGACCAGTTTTAAGCATTAAAATCTAAAATCAGTTTTAGACGTTAAAACCTAAAGCCCGGAGCTGTTCACGCCCGTCGTCAGTAATTCGGTCTGGACCCCAAGGTGGAAGCCAAACCCAATTAATCCGAAAATCTTCCACTAATCCCCCGACGGCAAGCCGTGATTGTTCTTCAATCATGTCAGTCAACGGACATGCAGCCGAAGTTAGAGTCATATCAACAATCGCAGAATTTCCCTCTAAAGTAACACCATATACGAGACCCAAGTCCACGATATTGATGCCAAGCTCCGGATCTATAACATCGCGTAGCGCTTCTTCGATGTCGGCTACATTCACCAGTTCTTTTGTCATTATTTTTCCTTGGTTTCTTGGGCCTGCGCAGTTGCCTCACGCAATGCCATCCATCCTAATAAAGCACACTTAATTCGTGCTGGAAACTTTGAAACACCTTGTAGAGCTGCAGCATCTTCCAATAAATCTGCAGTGTCCTCTGAAATTTCAGCCCCTCGCGCATCCATCATCCCGCGGAAGGATTGGAATAATTCCTCAAAACGCTCAATCGACTCTCCTGCTACGAGATCATTGAGAATCGATGTAGAGGCCTGCGAAATAGAACATCCCTGCCCGTCCCAAGCAAGGTCAGTAAATCGCGTTCCAGTTTCATCCAAAGACACCTGCATTTTTACTTCATCGCCACAAGTTGGATTTACTTGAAATGATTCTCCGTCAGGATTTTCGAGCGCTCCACAACCATGCCGTTCGCGTGAAGCATCTAAAATAATCTGTTGATACAGCTGCTCTAAATCACTCATTCTGCTGACCTTTCAAGTCCGAAAAATCTCCGAACCTTCTTCAAAGACTCGATAAATCGATCAATGTCTTCTTTTGTATTATAAATTCCTAAAGAAGCTCGAGAAGAAGAGGCTACGCCGAAATGCCGATGTACTGGCTGCGCACAATGATGCCCTACTCGTACAGCAATCCCATCTGCGTCTAATACCTGCCCCACATCGTGTGGATGCACACCGTCAACACTAAAAGCTACAACCCCAAGACGATCTTTCGCTTCCAATGGGCCGAGCACACGCACTCCCGGAACCTGCGCAATTTCTGCTAGTAAATACGCAGTGAGCGTTTCTTCATGTGCCGCTACTTGGTCCATTCCCAGACTCATTAAGTATTGCACTGCTTGCGCTGCGCCAATAACTTCTGCCACTGCCGGAGTGCCAGCCTCAAATCCTGCTAGCCCCTGCTTATATGTGGCACCTTCCATGGTCACAATCTCCACCATTGAACCGCCAAACAAGAATTTTGGCAGCCAGTTAAAGTGTTCTTCTTTTACATAGCAGACGCCAACCCCGGTTGGGCCATACATTTTATGCGCCGAAAACGCCGCAAAATCGACTCCAAGCTGATGCAAATCTAGCGGTAAATGCGGAGCTGACTGGCAAATATCCAACACAGTCAGGGCATTCACTGCTTTTGCCGCATCCACAATCTCTGCTACCGGAGACACTGCTCCAGTAACATTCGAAGCATGAGTAAAAGCTACTATTCGCGTTTTCGCATCAATTTCCTGAAGCGTCGCTAAATCAATACGTCCCTCAGCATCCAAATCAAGCCAGCGCAAGGTGGCCCCTGTGCGGCGTGCAAGCTCCTGCCATGGCACAAGATTTGCGTGATGCTCAGCTCGGGTCACCACAATATTATCGCCGACGCCGATAGCCCGCGGAGCATCTTTCACTACTGAAGAGGCAATTCCCATACCGGTATCGCCATTGCCAGTTGCCGCATCTGGATATTGCAAACTCCCTAAAGAATAGGCTAAAAGATTAAGCGCTTCCGTAGCACTCTTAGTCCAGATAATCTCAGTTGAATTCGCGCCGACAAACGCTGCCATTGTTTCGCGCGCTTGTTCAAAAGCAATAGTTGCCTCTTCAGCCAGCTGATGCGAACCACGATTAACTGCCGCGTTCCGCAACTGAATATGCTCATTTACTGCGCCAATAACTCGCTGCGGAAGCTGCGAAGTAGCCCCCGAATCTAGATAAACTAAGGGATTATTTCCACGTAGTTCCCGGGCAAAAATCGGAAAATCACTCCGGTTTGCCAAGCTCTTAACTATATTCAGGGGCATTTTCGCTAGTTTCTATTTGAGTTACTAATCTTGTCCAAAGCAATTAAGCTTTATCAGATCTGATTACGCTTCGTAAGCTGCATAACCTTCCGCTTCAAGCTGCTCTGCAAGTTCTGGACCGCCAGACTTGGCAACCTTTCCATCCACAAACACATGCACGAATTGCGGCTTAATATACTGCAAGATTCGGGTGTAGTGGGTAATAAGCAGAATGCCATTGCCATTTGCTTCATGAGCACGGTTCACACCTTCAGAAACAAGACGAAGTGCATCAACATCAAGACCAGAATCGGTCTCATCAAGCACTGCAAACTTTGGCTTCAAAAGTTCCATCTGCAAAATTTCGAGACGCTTCTT
>JAXFDG010000163.1:0-3538 GCA_034173665.1 Arcanobacterium sp. | reverse complement strand
ATACAGGAAGAAATTTCATTTCTGGGGGTGCTGGCAAATATTTTAAGCTCTCCGGTGGTTCCAATTTTAACGATAACTGGGATGATTAGTGCGGTCTGTATTCCGATTTTTCCGGCACTTCAACTGCTAACTCTTCCAGTGATAGAGCTGTGTTCAGCTTGGATTTTATTGGTAGCGCGGTCAGTTGCTGATCTAGAGATCTTTATCGCCACACCTTTTTCCGTATTTTTGTTTAATGTTTTTGTTCTGCTTGTCCTCCTGATCTTGGCTAAGATCTTTTCTTTTCAGAAAGAAAAAGTACAGTTTCCACGAAGGAAATTTCCTTCGTTATTTTTTTCAGCATTGGAAGACGGTGGTGGGAAAGGTGCCGGAAAATTCTTTCAGTATTTTAGAAAGCTCTTCCAGTCCAGAAAATATGGGATGCTTGGGGGATATTTTCTCCTAGGGATTTGTGCCACAACGTCGGTAATTTTTAGTAGTGGGATTATTGGGGCAAAGCTGACCGGGGTGAGTCAAGGAATCAACTGGCAGATTGTGCAATGCGATGTGGGGCAAGGTTCGGCGTTAATCGTGAAAGAAAAAGATCTTGTGGTTCTGATTGATGCGGGGCCACCAAACTCCAAAGCCGTGCAGTGTTTGAAGAATAATGACATTAACAAGCTGGACTTGTTGGTTTTAACTCATCTTGATCTTGATCATGTGGGAGGCGTGGCTGAAATTCTTCAACAAGTTCTGGTGAGGGAAATTTGGGTTGGCCCAAATATTGCGCCAATTGAGCGTTTTGAATACTTGCAGCGGGTGACGCAAGAGAAACAGGTTGCACTGCGCAATGTTTCAGCAGGAGCAGTCTATGAAGATTTTTTGGAAGTGTTATCGCCTAAGGATAGAGAGTTAATGGAGGATCCAGAGCTGACGAATGAAAGATCTTTAGTCGTGCAGTTACAGCAAGAAAATTTACGGACTCTGGTGCTCGCTGATGTGCCGTTGGAAGTGCAAAATAATTTAGATCCGGGAGAGCAGGATGTGGTGATTGTGGCCCATCATGGCGCCGCGGACCAGTCGGAATTATTAGCTGCGAAAACACGGCCGAGGTTGGCGTTAATTTCGGTGGGAGAAAATGACTATGGGCATCCACACCCAAAAGCTTTGCAGATTTGGGGTGGAATTGATTCCTTAGATAAGGGAAGAGACTCAGCTAAAACTGAGCAAGTAATGCTGGGAACAAAAATTTTAACTACGAAAGATTGCGGGGAAATTAAGGTCTCAGCGCAAGGTTTTAGCGGGCAATGTAATGACTCGCAGTGAAATGTAATATTTGAAATGAACTAAAATAGCTTGGCTCACTAATTTCGACTTTCGAATATTGATAACTCAGCATGGGATAATGTTTTTATGGCGACACGAACGAAACTTACACCAGCACCAATTGTCTTGATTCAGTCAGGCGAGCCGGTATTTGGCGACCGTGCTGTGCAGAGCTTAAAAGCGCAAATTCTGAAAGTCGATCCGAACACTGAAATTACGGAAATAGATGCAGCAAGATATATCGAGCACTCCCTCGAGACTCTTGCCTCACCCTCTCTATTTGGAGAATCTCGCGCAATTCTAATTCCGAATTTAGAGCAACTAAATACCGCTCTTGCCGATGAACTATTCGCTTATCTCCAACAGCCCGAGCCGGATGTTTGTGTTATTTTGCGTCATAATGGGGGACTGAAAGGGAAGAAAATTCTTGATGCGGTCAAGAAAGCTGGCTTCCCGTCAGAAAAGATTGAAGAAGTTAAACGGCCAGCAGATAAAGTGCGTCTAGTGAAAGAAGAAGTTGCAGCTCAGAAGCGAGCGATTACGGGAGACGCCGTGAATGCATTAGTTGCAGCCTTGGGTTCAGATTTGCGAGAACTTTTAGCCGCCATAAATCAATTAATGAACGACGTCGAAGGGCAAATCACGGAAGACGCTGTTAATACCTACTTCTCGGGCAGGATCGAAGCAACCGGATTCAATGTTGCCGATGCTGTCGTCGTCGGAGATGTTGGACGGGGAATCGAATTAGCTCGCCATGCATTAGCAACCGGAGTGAGCGCAGTGCAGATTATTAGTGCTTTAGCTTTGAAACTCAGGCAAATGGCCACGGTACTTGGGCAGCGTTCGAGTCAAATTGATTATGAAGTGCGAGTAGACGATTGGGTAGCGCGGCAAGCAAAAGCTGCGCTGCGGGGTTGGAGCGCGCAAGGCTTAGCAAAAGCAATCCAAGAAGTTGCGGTAGCAGATAGAGATGTAAAAGGCGGATCTTTAGATAAAGAGTATGCAATTGAACGTGTAATTCTTGAGATTGGCCGGGCTCGTCAAATCCAGTAATTGTTATCAGTTACGGCAACCATAAATGCTTTCAACAGGTATTTCTTTCTCGGCTGAAGGTATTTTCTTTCGAACTGTGGAAGTTTCGCGCGCGTGGCTGATATCGATTAGGGTAGAGACGTTAGAAATTTATATTTTCAGAATAACGAACGAAGGAGAAAAGGTGCGAATAGGTGTACCTCGTGAACCACACGAGCAACAAAGCCTTGTTGCCGCAACTCCGGATACTGTTGGAAAGCTAATTAAACTCGGATACGAAGTTGCCGTTGAACGCGGTGCTGGCGAACGAGCTAGCTTTTTAGATGAGCAGTATGCCGAAGCGGGCGCGCAAATCGTAGATCAAAATGCTGTGTGGGATACAGATATTGTGTTCGTTCTCGACACCCCACCACTTGAGTATCTAGATAAAATGCGTCCAGGTGCAACATTAATTGGACGAATGGCTCCTGGCCGGAGTCCAGAAACGCTACAGGCTTTACAAGCACGTGATATTACTGGATTAGCAATGGATATGGTGCCGCGTATTTCTCGAGCACAATCCATGGATGTACTTTCTTCGATGGCAAATATTGCAGGCTATCGTGCAGTTATTGAAGGAGCTGCTAATTTTGGCCGGCTCTTTACTGGTCAGGTAACAGCTGCAGGTAAGATGCCCCCGGCTACTGTTTATGTGATTGGTGCTGGTGTTGCTGGTCTTGCTGCAATCGGAACCGCAAATTCAATGGGCGCAATCGTAAATGCTACTGACGTTCGTAGCGAGACTGCTGAGCAGGTGGAATCCATGGGTGCAAACTTCGTGGCCATCCCAGCTCCAGCTCAAGAATCAAGCGACGGATACGCTAAGGAAATGACAGCTGACCAAGCATTAGCTGCAGCAAAGCTATATGCAGAGCAATCAGCAAAATCTGATGTAGTTATTACAACTGCAAATATTCCTGGCCGGAAGTCACCAATTCTGTTGGATGCTGCGGCTGTAGCAGCAATGAAACCAGGTTCGGTAATCGTAGATATGGCGGCTGCAAATGGTGGCAACTGTGAATTAACTGTGCCAGGTGAAGTTATCACAACTGAAAACGGTGTAAAGATTATTGGCTATACCGATTTAGCCGGGCGTCTACCGTCACAAGCTTCACAGCTGTACGGTCAGAACCTAGTGAATTTCTTTAAGCTCACCACTCCA
>JAXFDG010000162.1:0-4421 GCA_034173665.1 Arcanobacterium sp. | reverse complement strand
GATCCAGAATTTAAGCGCATCAACACCCTACTCACAATGTGTGTGGTGGCGCATGCGGCTGCAGAAATCGCAAATTCTGATGAATACGGTATGGCAATTGCCGGTCGAATGCGTGACGGGGACTTACAGCTTGCCGTGAAGGATGGGCCAGCATACATTCTGCGGATTAAAGATCACCGGATTACGGTAATCCCAGGCTTATCAGACACCCCAAGTTCTCGGATGGTTTTCTCAGGTATTGAGGTGACTGGGGCAGTTCTTCGCGGAGAAATGCCGGCATTTGAAGCAGTTGGAACTGATCAGATTCGACTATCAGGTTTTGTTCCACATCTTGAAAACTTTAACGGACTTCTTGGCCTTGTTGCCTCCTACTTAAGTTAAGGAATGATTATGGAAACTTACACTTATCCAAAGAGCACCGAACTATTCCTGCGGGCAACAAAGGTTATTCCGGGCGGCGTTTACGGGCATCTCGGCCCGGCTGAAGGCTGCTTTATGCCAGTCTCAAACTACCCGCTTTACCTCGAAAAAGCTAAGGGCTCGTACTTCTGGGACCTCGATGGCAACAAGTTCATCGATTACATGTGTGCATATGGTCCAAACATTCTTGGTTACAATGACCCAGATGTAAATGCGGCTTTTGCACAGCAAGCAAAGAAGGCTGATTGTGCAATTCTTCCATCGGAACGTATGGTTGAACTTGCAGAGCTAATGGTTGATACTGTGACCAATGCTGAGTGGGCTTTCTTTGCAAAGAATGGTGGCGACGTCACTTCGCTTGCTGTGATGACTGCAAAGGCAGCTACTGGACGTGACAAGATTATTAAGCACTTTGGTGGTTACCATGGAGTTGCACCTTGGACTCAGTCTGCAGACCATGCCGGTATTTCCAAGGAAGACGTTGCTAATAATATTTTCACTCCATTCGGCGACTTCTCGGCTTTGAAGAAAGCTGTATACGAGAATCGTGGAAAGATCGCGGCAGTTATTTCTACGCCTTACCATCATCCAATTGTGGAAGATAATCGGATGGCTCCAGAAGGTTACTGGCAGTAGGTTCGCGAGCTTTGTACCCAATAAGGCATCGTTTTAATTATTGACGACGTGCGTTGTGGTTTCCGTCTTGATGTACGCGGCTCCGATGTGCACTACGGTTTCGACGCTGATTTGCTCTGTTACTGTAAGGCGCTCGCAAATGGCTACAATATTTCGGCGCTCGTTGGTAAGAAGCATTTAATGGATGCTGTTTCTTCGGTCTTCTACACCGGTTCTTACTGGTTGTCAGCTGGGCCAATGGCGGCAGCAATTGCTTGCATCAACAAGATGAAAGAAATTGATGTTGCAAAGGTCTGTACTGATTTGGGAGTGAAGCTCACTACCGGATTGGAAGAAGTTGCAAAGAATAATGGCTTCGATTTGAAGATTTCGGGCGAGCCGTCAATGTGGTTTATGCGGACTACTGGCTACCAAGATATTGAAGATCCAAACAATATGTTGCATCAAGCATTCGTTGCCGAATGTGTGCGTCGCGGCGTCTTCTTCTCTAGCCATCACAATCTCTTTATTAATGCGTCTTTGACACAAGCTGATATTGACTTCACCCTCGAAGTTGCGGATGAGGCATATCGCGTAATCAGCAAGGACGTAAAGAAGATTCTCGGAAAGGAAATCTGATGACTCTTGATGCGAAAACATGGCGCAGACTTGAGGATAAAGCTCATGAATTGCGTGCGCTAACGCTAGACACCGTGGTCTGGGCGGGCGGTGGCCATATTGGTGGATCGCTTTCTTCGATTGATGTGCTTACCGTGTTGTATCACGAGATTATGAACTTCTCGGCAGCGCAGCTGGAAGACCCGGATCGTGACCGTTTCATTCTCTCAAAGGGACATATCGGTGTTGGATTCGCGCCAGTGCTTGCTGATTTGGGATGTTTCCCGAAGGATTGGTTGAAGAACTTTAACCACACTGGTTCACCATTGGGGATGCATCCAGATGGTTCGAAGGTACCAGGTGTGGAAATTGCTACCGGTTCCCTTGGGCATGGACTATCTGTAGCTGCTGGAATGGCAGCCGCTTCACGACTTTCCGGACGTGAATTTGATGTTTACTGTTTAATGGGTGACGGCGAGTGTAATGAAGGCTCGGTCTGGGAAGCAGCAATGGCAGCTTCACACTTTGAGCTGGATCATCTCGTGGCAATCGTTGACCGGAATCGGGCGATGATTGATGGCCCAACAGAGGATGTGATGTCGCTTGAGCCATTTGCTGATAAGTGGACTGCATTCGGCTGGGAGGTCTTCGATGTTGATGGCCATTCAATCCCAGATCTTGTAGCTGCATTTAAGGCTGCAAAGGAAGTAAAGGGGAAGCCAAGCGTAGTAATTGCAAACACCGTAAAGGGTGAAGGTATCGACTTCATCGCAGGTGATTACAAGTGGCATTATGGCGCATTCGGTGGTGAGCAAGTTGAGCAGGCTCATGCTTCATTGAAGAAGTACCATGAGGCTCGCGTAGCAAAGATTAAGGAGAGCTAAAATGGCTGGTGGACTTACATATACGATGCTTGACGGCGCTGATATGGCGACCGCGGAAGTTTATGGTCGTACTCTCGTTCAGCTTGCTGAAATGCATCCAGAGATTGTTGGCTTCTCTGCAGATTTGGCAAAGTCAACAAAGATTGGCTTACTTGCCGATGCTTTTGAAAACCGTTTCTTTAATACCGGTATTGCTGAGCAGAACATGTTTGGTATGGCTGCAGGTATGGCGAAGTGTGGTTTCGTGCCATTCGTTTCTACCTTTGCGTCCTTTGCAACGATGCGTGCACTCGAACAGTTCCGTACCGATATTTGTTACGGAAACGCTAATGTGAAAGTGATTGCAACACATTCTGGTCTTTCTTTCGGGCAGGCTGGTTCAACTCACCAGAGCCCAGAAGATATTGGAATCTTGCGCAGCATTTCTAATCTGGTATTCCTGTGCCCGGCTGATGGTTTGGCTACAGCACAGGCAGTAGAAGCAGTTTATGAACATGTTGGTCCGGCATATGTGCGTGTTAATCGTGGATATGATCAGAAGGTTTATTCTGAGCCAATTCCTGATTTCCGTATTGGTGGTTCACATACGCTACGCGAAGGTACTGATTTGACCATTTTGGCAACGGGTGCCCCAGTATGGCGTGCACTTCAGGCTGCAGATCGACTAAAGGCTGAAGATGGTCTTTCAGTTCGGGTGATTGATTTGTATTCCTTGAAGCCTTTGGATGAGGAAGCAATTGCTGCTGCTGTTGCCGAGACACGACGCGTAATTACCGTCGAGGATGCAAATATTGCCCATGGTCTTGGTTCTGCAGTTGCCGATATTGCGGCTCGTACCGGTAAAGGTTTCGCTTTCCGGAAGCTCGGTATTCCAGATAAGTGGGCAATGATTGGGCAGCCAGAAGATCTCTTTGCACATTACGGTTACGATGAGAACGGTATTCTCGAAGCTGCTCGTGAGTTAATGCGGATTGAGATTGAGGAAGACGACGATTGGGATGATGAGGTCTAATCATGTCTGAGGAAACTCCAGCAACAGAATTAACTGCTGCAGATGAGGCAAGATTTCAAACAACAGTATTCCTCAGTGCGGTAGTTCCTGTGCTTAAGCCAATCATTAATGAGAATCCAGGTCTATTAAAAGGCTTTAAAGGGAAAACAGGGATTGTTCAGATTTCTGCTCTTACTGGAGAACTTGATGAATATGGTAAGCCAGCAAAGGTGGCAACACGTCTGGAAGTAACTGATGGGGAAATCGGAATCCGCATGGGAGTTCATGAAGCTCCGAATGTGGAATTAGAGTTTAAATCTCGCGAGGATTTAAATGCTTTCTTCACCGGCAAGCCAAAGCTGCCAAAGATTAAAGGTGGTTTAGGTAATCCAGGGCTTTTAGTTGCGACCGTGAAATCGCTACTGAAGATGTCCAGCCTCCTTTCGGTTACAAAAGCTCCGGAAGATCCAGAGACTGCGGCATTACTGGTG
This sequence comes from Arcanobacterium sp., assembly GCA_034173665.1. Lineage (GTDB taxonomy): Bacteria > Actinomycetota > Actinomycetes > Actinomycetales > Actinomycetaceae > Arcanobacterium_A. Next base: position 402 of record JAXFDG010000162.1, on the reverse strand, counting down.
AAGTGTATGTTCTATCTCTTAACCAGTGGTATTTCACAGTTGAATAAGGCCGGGCATCCGAAATTTTCAGAGTGGGCGAAGCGGCAGCCAGACCGAGTTTACCAACTTACCGTCAAGGGGCGGGAAGATTTGGACGCTTATATCCGGGTCAAGGGTGGCCGTTCCAAGGCCTTCCGTGGTACCTACACGAGGTCGAAGCCATTTTTTGCGATGGCTTTTGACTCGGTACCAAGCGCACTTGGGATTTTGCTTGGCACAGATGACATGGTGGAATCAACGATTCAGCAAAAAATCATGATGGAGGGTGCTCCAGAATATGGTGCAGAACTTGGTGATTTGATGCTTACAGTAGGAGATTATGCAAAATGAGTGGAGCACTCGATAAGTTGAAGGCCTGCCTTG
>JAXFDG010000161.1:0-2547 GCA_034173665.1 Arcanobacterium sp. | reverse complement strand
TGATCCCGGCGAAGGGCGAATTCGCACAACGCGGCAATTCGCAGCTTCTGAAGGTGGCGGTGAGTACAACGTTGCACGTGGTTTGCGTCGATGCTTCGGCAAGCGTGGTGCAATCGTGACTGCCCTTGTGAAAGATGAGGTCGGCCGCTTAGTCGAAGACTGCATCCTCACTGGTGGTCTTGATACTCAATTCATTAAATGGGTTCCATCTGACGGGATTGGTCGCTCGGTACGTAATGGTTTGAACTTTACCGAGCGTGGCTACGGGGTGCGCGGCGCCGTCGGCACTTCTGACCGCGGAAATACTGCAGTTTCACAAATGCAGCCAGAAGATATTGATTGGGAATATCTTTTTGGCACGCTTGGAGTTCGCTGGTTGCATACGGGTGGTATTTTCACAGCTTTGTCTGAATCCACGGCAGAAGTTGCAAAGGTCGCAATGCAGACGGCGAAAAAGTACGGCACGGTTGTTTCTTATGATTTGAATTATCGTCCCTCACTTTGGAAATCAATCGGCGGTATTGAGAAAGCTCAACAAGTAAATAAAGAGTTAGCAAAATACGTTGATGTGATGATTGGAAATGAGGAAGATTTTACGGCTTCACTCGGTTTTGAAATCGAAGGCGTGAATGAAAATCTCGACAATCTTGAGGTTGACGCATTCCGAGCCATGATTGAAGCTGCATCTGTGGCCTATCCAAATTTCCAAGCAATTGGAACCACCTTACGAGAAGTTCGTAGTGCAACAGTTAATGACTGGTCGGCAGTTGCATGGAGTCGGGAACAAGGATTTGTGAAAGCCACTCAACGCGATGGCTTAGAAATCCTTGATCGCGTGGGCGGCGGTGATTCATTCGCTTCCGGTTTAATTTACGGAATGATGGAAAAGGATTCGATTGCTGAAGCAGTTGAATACGGAGCTGCTCATGGCGCGCTCGCAATGACTACACCGGGTGATACCACGATGGCTTCACTTGAAGAGGTTGAGCGTTTAGTAGCCGGAGGTTCTGCTCGCGTTCAGCGATAGTGAATTAAAAGCGATAGTGCCGTAAAACGTAAATTTATGGCAGAAATGAACAATGAAAAGCGGTGCCGAAATGGTGCCGCTTTTCATTGTCGGCATATTTGGCAGGAGAAATTCTGCCAGGCTCGCGGTGAAGCTCTGCGATTGCGTAGAATATTAGTGACGCTTTGTTTAGCTGGCATTCTTGATTCCAGCAGATTTTTCTGTGCATAGATTTTTCCTGTTTGGAATGAAGAATTTGCTTGGCTTTGCGCCAATCTGGGAGACCTGAATGCTGCTGTTTTTGTTGTTATTTATCGTTGCGGCATTTTGCGCGCCACTAATTATGCGTTTTGGCCGTCTCGGATTCCTAGCTCTCGCCGCAGTACCTGCAGCTGCATTCTGCTACCTCTTAACTTTTGCCGGGGATGTACTTGCTGGAAATTTCCATCGCGAGTCTTTCCCTTGGGTTCCAGAACTTGGCTTTATTATCGATGTTCGCCTTGACCACCTTTCCTGGGTCATGGGCTTAATCGTTTCCGGTGTGGGTGCTCTAGTACTCGTCTATTGTTCCCGTTATTTTTCTGCTTCTGCACAAGGAATTAATCGCTTCGCAGCGGTATTTGTTGCTTTTTCTGGAGCAATGTTGGGGCTTGTAACTACCGATAACACTCTTGCGTTATATCTTTTTTGGGAACTAACTACGATCTTTTCATTCCTTCTTATCGGTCACTCTTCAGATAGGGCTGCCTCTCGTCGTGCTGCGCTGCAGGCAATTATCGTGACCACCTCAGGTGGTTTAGCGATGCTTGGTGGAATCATTATTTTGGGGCAAATCCCTGGCGGCTCGTACTCGATATCTGAACTTATTACAGCTGCAAAAACAGGCACGCTCGGAGTGGCTCCAATCTTGGCGCAGTCCACTTCGCAAACCGTTCTTACCGCTGCAGTTGTATTAATCCTCTTTGGCGCTTTAAGTAAATCAGCATTAATACCGTTCCATTTCTGGCTTCCGGCAGCGATGGCTGCACCAACCCCGGTTTCGGCATATTTACATGCGGCTGCGATGGTGAAAGCTGGTGTCTATCTGGTAGCCCGTTTCGCTCCTGGATTTTCTGGATACGCTGCCTGGCATTACATAATTCTTGGTTTTGGGCTGTACACAATGCTGCTCGGTGGCTACCGTGCCTTACGGCAAAATGATCTAAAACTTGTGCTTGCTTTTGGTACAGTTTCACAGCTCGGGTTGTTGATGGTGCTCGTTGGGTATGACACGAAAGCCACGATGCTTGCCGGTTTAACATTACTTATTGCACACGCCCTATTTAAGTCGACGCTCTTTCTCGCGGTTGGATTCATTGACTGGGCTACCGGAACCCGTGATTTACGAATGCTTTCTGGCATGGGTCGAAAAATGCCGTCACTTGCCGTGTTCACGACCATTGCTGCAGCTTCAATGATGGGTTTGCCGCCACTTGCCGGTTTCGTTGCGAAAGAAGCTGCCCTTCATGCGCTTATCGACGGCGAGGGCTTAGATCAGCTTT
>JAXFDG010000160.1:0-5372 GCA_034173665.1 Arcanobacterium sp. | reverse complement strand
GAACAGGTGCAAACACTACTGAATTCAGCTAAAGAATTATCAATAAAAGCTGAAGAATTAAGTGCTGCTGGAAATAAGAACGGAACTGTTCCTTACCTCAAGATGATTGAGGAAACTTTAGGGCAAAGCGGGAAATTACTGACACGTATCGACGCCGCACCGCAATTACTACGAGATGCACAGCAGCGCTATACACAAAACACTGAGTCCCTCCGTTCCGATTTGGCAGATGCTGAACGTTTAGGTCGTGGAATCCCGGCGATTGAGCAGGCTGCACTAGCAGCAAAAGCAGTAATTGATAATTACAGTGGTGGTTCCGCGATTGATTTCCTTGCCGCGAATGAAGAACTCCAAAGTGCGGAAGCGAAACTTGACGCAGCACTTGTTAACGTTCGCGAACAGGAAGAAAACCAAAGGCGGCTTGCGGCACATGTGGAAACTGCGCAACGTGCAGCACGCGATACCATCGACGACGCCGACGAGTTCATCTCCCGCTATCGCTCTGGTATCGGTTCAAACGCTCGAACCTACCTCGCACGAGCAAAAGCTGTTTACAACGAAGGCTTAAACGCACCGCTCGAACAGAAACTCTCCCACTTTGAAAATGCTCGCCAAATCGCTCAGCAAGCGATGAATTCTGCACAACAATCACTTGACCGAGATAACTACCATCGTGGCGGACGCAGTGGCGGAGGTGGAGACTTCCTTGCTGGAGTAATTGTTTCCTCGATTTTGAACGGCATCACTAACAGCAATAATTCTCACCGCGGTGGATTTAATAACGATATCTTTGGTGGCGGATTCGGTAGCGGTAGAAGTTTCGGCGGAGGCGGAATTGACTTCGGCGGAGGCGGCGGATTCAGCGGTGGGAGTAAAGGCTTTTAAATAAGTATTCCCACAGAAAAACTCGATACAATAGCAATGTAACTTGCCAACTAGAAAGGTAAAAACACCAATGGCAGAAAAGCAGTCTATTCTTGGCCGAATTGGTCAACTTGCACGCGCAAATATCAATGCACTTCTAGATCGTGCTGAAGATCCGCAGAAGATGCTTGATCAAATGGTTCGCGACTACACTAACTCAATTGCAGAAGCAGAAGATGCAGTTGCAGTAACTGTTGGAAATTTGCGTCTCGCTGAAGCGGATTACAATGAGGATCTCGCATCGGCACGTGAATGGGGCCAGAAGGCTGCAGCAGCAGTAGCAAAAGCAAAGGAACTCACTGCAGCTGGAAATACCGAAGGTGCAGAAAAGTTTAACAATCTCGCAAAGGTTGCTCTTGAACGTCAGATTCAATCTGAACAAGAAGCCAAAGCAGCAGAACCAATGCTTCAATCTCAGAAAGAAGTTGTTGAGAAGCTAAAGAGTGGTCTCACCATGATGCGCTCCAAGCTAACCGAACTAAAAGATAAGCGCGATCAGTTAGTTGCGCGCGCAAAGTCTGCTGCTGCACAAAATCAAGTTCAGGATGCGCTAAAGTCAATTAACGTTCTTGACCCAACTTCTGAACTTGGACGTTTTGAAGATAAAGTTCGTCGCGAAGAAGCTCTCGCTCTTGGCAAGGCTGAAGTAGCTGCGGCATCTTTCGAAGATCAATTTGCGCAGCTGGAAAGCAGCACTAATGATTCTGAAATCGAAGCACGTCTAGCTGCACTCCAGTCCGGAGAAGAACCAAAGCAAATTGAAGGTAAGGATTTCACTTCTTACTAATTCAAACATGCATTAACTGGGCGGTTGGTTTCTACCTGCGGATATTCTGCACCGAAACACCAACCGCCCGTTTATTTTTGTATTCAGAAAACATCGGTTCATAATTTGTGCTGTAAAAAGTCATAATGCAAATTTTCAAAATTCAGTAACTACAGGAAAAATTACTCATGACTGTGCCAAGATATAAAGTATGAATTCGATTTATTTACTTATTGATGGTGAGAATATTGACGCCACTCTCGGCGTAAACATTTTAAAGCGCTTCCCTCGCGGCGATGAGCGTCCACGGTGGGACCGAGTCCTCCGTTTCAACCCATGGCGCACGCAACGAGAACATGATTTCTCTCAAAGTCCTGTACCGAGTTGTCCAGTCTCCTCAGAAAACCTTGAATTAGAGCATTTATCTGAGACCCCTCATACTCTGAGTGAGACCTCTTCAAATCCAGGTCAAATAGCAGATGACTCTCGCCCTATCACTCCTGCAATTTTTGCTCACCAAACTGATCTTTCAGAAAATTCTGAAGCAGTAAATAAAAACGAGCAAAATACAGTCTCTCCAACTGCTTATCTACAGAAACAAGGAACTGAACCTCAACCTGCAGCGCAAACCACTTCCTCAGTTACCCCGCAAACTACTTCCTCAGAGGCAGCTCTTGCTGTGGAAACCGGCTTAGCCGAATTACGTTTAGAGACCCAACAATCTGGGTCACTAGCAAGCAAGAATGGACTCTTCTTCTTAAATGCTTCACAACGCGTTGCCACTACTTTTGTTCAAGCTTTACTGGCAATCGGTTGGCATCCGATTCTTTTAACCTCTGAAGATCCTGAGCTGAAGATTGTTGATATCGGTATTCAAAAAACTCTTGAAGCGATTGCAAAAGATCGCCCAGGATCACAAGTAATTCTCGCTTCGCACGACGTCGACTATTTAGAACAACTTGAAACTCTTCTAGACGCTGGGCACCAGGTTGCGGTGATGTGCTTCCGCGAATACCTCGCAATGCCTATTGCGGAACTTGAAGCACGCGGGTTAAAGATTATTGACCTCGAATACGATGTGAATGCATTTAACTTACCGCTCTCACGAGTTTCCCCAATTGCAATCGAAGATTTCGATCCATATCAGTTCATCTAAGCTGCTCACTGCATTAGTCTCTGCAGAAAAACTCTCAGCTAACTCCCAGAAAGAGCAAGCACAATGAAACGTATGCAAGGAAAATCAGAAGCAAAAGCAAAAATTCTTGTAGTTGATGACGAACCAAATATTCGTGAACTTCTCTCTGTTTCATTGAAGTTTGCGGGATTTGAAGTAGCTACTGCAGAAAATGGACGCGAAGCGCTCGAAGTTGAATCTGGATTTGGAGCAGACTTAGTGGTGCTCGATATTATGCTTCCTGATTTAGACGGGTTTTCAGTTCTCGAAGAACTTCGAATGCGCGAACACGATCTCCCAGTTCTCTTCCTTACCGCGAAAGACGATGTACAAGATAAAATCCAAGGATTAACTATTGGGGCAGATGATTACATCACAAAACCGTTTTCGTTAGAAGAGGTAATCGCCAGAATTAACTCAGTATTACGTCGCACCCAACCGGTAAATGATGAATCATTAATTTTGCGATACTTAGATCTAGAACTAAATGAAGACTCTTACGAAGTTCGTCGTGCCGGGTACGAAGTTGACCTTTCCCCTACTGAATTTAAGCTCTTAAAGTATCTGATGGAAAATAAGGAACGCGTAGTTTCAAAAATTCAGATCCTTGATCATGTTTGGGATTACGCTTGGGATGGCGAAGTCTCTATTGTGGAGTCGTATATTTCCTATCTTCGTCGAAAGATTGACTCACCTGAATCACTCGGAATTACCGATCCAGAAGAAGCTGCTCGCCTAATCCCGCTAATTCACACAAAGCGAGGAATTGGATACGTATTGCGCGGTAACAAGTGAAACTATACTTTCCACGTAGCGGGTCAACTCAGCCACAAACCACACACACATCCCCACGATTCCATCAGACGCTGTCGTGGAAACTAGTAGTGGTTTTCTTAGGTCTGCTAACTACAATGCTGATTAGCATCTCTGTGTTAGTTGTTGTCTCCTTACGTAGTTACCTATTAGACGACGTCGATCGATCACTCTCCTCATCTGGAAAATTACTTGCTTCTTTGACTGTTGATCAAATTGTAAATGGTTCACATCAACAAGTTTTTCCGTCTAACTATTATCTCTATATTGCTTTTGATTCCTTAGCTCCGCGAGAGGTTTACCACTCGGCACTGCTCACTCAATATGGAACCCCAAAAAATCCCGCACTTCTTGCAAACGACACAAGTTCTGGTCTACAGACTGTGCCGGGCACACGCGCTGGTGTGCAGTGGCGAGTTTTAACAGTTGACCTGAAATCCCCGATTCAAAACCAAACAATCGGGCAAGTAGTTATTGCGCATCATCTAGATTCTCTTGAAGCTACGGTACAAAACGTTATTAATATTCTTGCGGTAATCTCACTTTCAATTATTTTGGCAGGCGGATTAATTGCTTTCATCTTGATACATCTCTCCCTGCGAAGATTACGTGACATTGAACAGACCACGCACCAAGTAACACTCGGCGATCTTTCCGTGCGAGTTCCTCCAATTCATCCTGAAGGTTCAGAAATTGGAATGCTCGGAAAAACTATTAATGAAATGCTTCGAACAATCGAAGAGGCTTTCAAAGCCAAACAAGACTCGGAGCGAAATATGCGCCGATTTGTTTCCGATGCATCTCATGAGCTTCGAACACCTCTTGCAACTGTTCGCGGGTATGCTGAATTGTATCGAATGGGAGGAATCCCCGAAGATCAGGTCGGTCATGCTTTCCAACGAGTTGAGTCTGAAGCCTCAAGAATGGCCACACTCGTAGAAGATTTACTCCAACTTGCCCGATTAGACGAAGGACGACAGCTTGAATATTCACAAGTTGAATTAATTTCAACTGCGATGAACGCCGTCTCTGATTTCCAAGCGCGAGCTCCGCATCACCCAGCACAAGTTGTGAGCCTAAATGGCGAAGAACTAGCACCAATTGTGATTAACGCAGACCATAACCGAATTACACAAGTCTTGGCGAATCTACTTGGAAACGTAATTACTCATACGCCTGAAGGAACTCCAGTTGAACTTGCTGTTGGACTCAATCCACAAGATTCAAAAGAAGCAATTATTGAAGTTCGAGATCATGGCCCCGGCGTTAGTGAAGAAGACCGCGACCGAATCTTTGAACGCTTCTTCCGTCCTGATAGTTCACGAAGTCGAAACTCTGGCGGATCTGGACTTGGATTAGCAATTGTTGCCGCAATCTGTGCGGCACATGGTGGCACCGCTCGCGTTCTCGAAACTCCCGGCGGTGGTCTGACGATGCGACTCACGTTCCCACTCGTACTTGAGCTAGCTACGCAAAAAGCACGGAATTTATTAGATTCCTGAGTGATCTAATAAATTCCTGAATTTGTCACCATCTGAAATTTTGTAACCAGTAGCTTCTGCGAAACTATTGACTGACAACCCCAAAATACTTTTAAAACGACTCCCGAAAACTAGGCTATCCAACAAAGGGGAATGCAGTTTTTTGCTCTAGCATCAAAATAATATAGTGCCGGACACGAGCCATAAATTCTTC
>JAXFDG010000159.1:0-2212 GCA_034173665.1 Arcanobacterium sp. | reverse complement strand
CGAACTTGCTTTCGGAGCGGACGAAAACGGAAAAATTGCTTTCACAAAAAATAAGCACAACCTCCGTAAAGAAATTCGCAATGCCATGTTCCAGCGAGTCGAAGCAATCGATCGGGAAGATATCACCCTCCTTGCAACCTTAGATTCTGCGGCGGGCTGGGGCGAAGAAAAATGGAATGTCGCCCTTGATGAATACTTCGAAGAATACGAATATGTTGGCACCGATTCGGCTGCGCGGTCTGAAAAATTCTTTCAAATCCTTGAAGACCCGTCCCTCGCAGATTTAATTGCTGCCGGAATGTCTGCAGATCGTGCTGCCGAGCTACTTGAACAACATTTCCCGGGCCGTCTTTGGCTTACGATTCAGGTTATTGACGACGGCGAAGACGATTTGGCTTGGGCGCTTTGGTCACTAATTGATTTAGATCGCAGTGATGAAGAAGATCACCTAGCAATTGAGTTAATTCGGTTTGGACAACGCTAAAACAACTAATACCTGAATAAACCTCAGACAGCTAATAATTTAATAAACATCGAGACCACGAGCTCGGAAAATTTCACGAGCTTTCTCTGCATCTTCTTTTGAAGGCGGCTGCACATCGGCAAGTTTATATTCCATCCCTAAAGAATCCCACTTATCTCGCGCCATCTGATGGAATGGAAGAACTTCAACTCGTTCAACACTGCTCCACTGCGCCACAATATCAGCCACCGCGTTAATATTGGCCTCGTCGTCGGTTAGTCCAGGAACCAAAACAAAACGAATCCAAATCCGCTTTCCCGCATCAGATAATCGTTTTCCGAAGTCAAGGGTTGGCTGCAACTCACGCCCGGTAGTTTCCTTATAAATCTCAGGAATACCACTCTTGACGTCTAGCAACACTAAATCGAGATTATTCATCATCTCATCAGTGAGATGTGCACCGTAATATCCCGATGTGTCGATCGCAGTATGGATTCCCATTTCCTTACATTCGCGTAATAAACGCGCAAGAAAAGCCGGCTGCATCAAAGGTTCGCCACCGCTAAAAGTTACTCCACCTTTGGATGCGCGGAAAACTGCACGGTACCGTTTAATCTTCTTCAACAAAGCTTCGGCAGTAACCGCAGTTCCTTCACGCATCTTCATCGTGTCCGGATTATGACAGTACAGGCAGCGAAGCGGGCATCCCGCAAAGAATGTCGTCATTCGCGTGCCTGGGCCATCAACTGCAGTCACTAATTCCCAAGAATGCACTGAACCAATACGACCTTCACGAACAGCTAAAAGATGCTCGGCATGATCCATTTCTGCAGCTTGGTCAATCCCGTCCAAGCCTGCTCCACCTAAACGTGGAACATCAATTTCTAAAGGTTCAGGGCGATACTCGCCAGTAGATCCTTCGGAAACCCGATTCTTTACCGTGCTCATATCGCCCCTCCCTGTGAATTTTTCTTCGTTATTCTGCCTCTTCTAATCCTTGAAGAAACACGGAATAACTACTTACATACCCTCGTGGAAAGTACGTGAAATAACGTCAAGCTGCTGTTCGCGAGTGAGCTTTACAAAGTTCACTGCGTAGCCAGAAACGCGAACGGTAAGCTGTGGGTACTTCTCTGGATGAGCCATTGCATCTTCCAATGTTTCCTTATTCAAAACATTGATATTTGCATGGTAGAGACCCTTAATGCCATTCTTTGCCTCACGGCTTGCAAGCATTGAAGCTTCGCGCTCTTCGTAAGTCTTTGCTGCCATTTTTACTCCTAGTTTTGTGAACCCGCGGATGCGAATCCAGTTTTTCTAATTCTTTTAATTTCTCTTCGAGGCAATATCTAAGATTGCTTTCTTTGCACTCCTCGGTATTGCCCCAAATTTGACTAGTTTTCTGGAATAAAGCCAGCATCCATGATGCCAACTAGATTCACAATTTGCTCTTGCTCGGTGCGCCCAAGAGAGCTTGGAACGATTGTATTGGTTAAGGAAATACCATCGAGAGCATCATCGTAATCAAGCTTCCCCACAGAAAGCATTGACGCGAGCATTCCGTGAGTATCAGCGCCATTTTCTGGATTTGCTCCCGGAGCAAATGGCGTACCCGCACGGTGACCTGATGGGAAGTTACCAGTCGCCTTACCGTAAACAACATTTGAAGTAATGGTTAGAACCGACTGAGTTGGAATTGCATCACGGTACATTGGGATGGCCTTAATCTTATCCATCACAGTGTGCACG
>JAXFDG010000158.1:0-6103 GCA_034173665.1 Arcanobacterium sp. | reverse complement strand
CCCGTGTGCACGGCGCCTCCCTGCACACGGTTTGTGAAGAAGCAAACTGCCCTAATATCTATGAGTGTTGGGAAGACCGTGAAGCTTCGTTCTTAATTGGTGGCGATATTTGTACTCGTCGCTGCGATTTCTGCTTTATCAAAACTGGAAAGCCAACCGAATACGACACCGATGAACCTCGTCGTGTGGCTGAAAAAGTCCGTGAAATGGACCTTAACTACACCACTATTACTGGTGTTACCAGAGATGATTTAGAAGATGGAGCTTCTTGGCTCTACGCTGAAACTTGCCGAATGATTCATGAGCTCTCACCAAAAACTGGTGTAGAACTCTTAATCGATGATATGCGTGGTGGCGCTCCGGCTTTACAACAGGTTTTTGACTCTCGACCAGAAGTTATTGCACACAATATCGAAACCGTTCCCCGAATCTTCAAAAAAATTCGCCCAGCATTCCGCTATGAACGTTCCCTTGACTTAATTACTTTCGCTTCTGAAAATAACCTCGTCACAAAATCGAATTTAATTTTAGGTATGGGCGAAACCTTCGACGAAATCATTTCCACGATGGAAGATTTACATAAATCTGGATGCGATATTCTCACAATCACCCAGTATCTTCGTCCATCTCCGTTACATCATCCAATTGATCGCTGGGTAAAACCGAATGAGTTCGTTGAACTTTCTAAAATCGCAAATGAAATTGGCTTTGCTGGTGTAATGGCCGGACCATTAGTCCGCTCCTCATACCGTTCTGGCACTCTCTGGGCTCGCGCAATGAAAGCCAAGGGTTGGGAAATTCCTGAGCATCTAAAATCAGTCGGAGTAAATGAAGCTCTTCCACGCCAAGAAGCCACAGCCGTGCTCGAGCGTTTTGAGAACAAAAAAGCAAATGCCACGGCAAAGAATCTTGGCGAACGAACTTCCCTGAATCTACTGGAAAACACAGCTAGTGGTTGCGGTGGTTCCAGTTGCGGATGCCACTAAGCTATAAGTTACAGCTACACTCAAACAGCAGTGGGCCCCTACTACATTAAGACTCTCTATAACTGGAGAGCTTAGTGCCCGCCTACGCAAGAAACATTTGCCGCGCTGCCTCGCGATCGACTTTCCCATTACTGTTCAAGGGAATTGATTCAACGTACTTGAGGTGTCGCGGGATTTTATATCCAGCCAATGTTCCTCGCGCAAAATCTTGCATCTCAGATAACTCTGGACTCACTGCCCTATCAGAATCAAGCACAGCTAACAGCGCAACAGATTCGCCCCAATGCGGGTCTGGAATCCCCACTACACAACAATCAGAGATTAACGGGTGGCGCAAATACACTCGAATTACTTCTTCTGCTGATACTTTCACTCCAGCAGTATTAATGATGTTGCTAAGGCGCCCCATCACCCAAAGCATCCCAGAGCTATCAATCTCAACAAGATCTCCAGTCCGTAAATAGCCTTCGTAGAATCCTTCACGATCAGCTTCCGGATTATTCCAATAGTTACGGATTACGCTTGCACCACGAATTAATAATTCTCCCCGACGGCGAGAAGTTTCCTGATCCACCTCCGCCTCTTGCAAGGTTTCTGGATTGATAACACGAATTGAGTTATGCAAAAAAGGCAAACCAATACTTCCACGATAATTTTGTGCATTATCTTGACTTAAACATGCACCTGAGGCAGAGGTCTCCGTCATCCCCCAAACATTTATGGGAAGAAAACCAGCAGCCTCAAGTTTTTCTAATAACGATACTGGCGCTACTGCTCCACCAATTAAGGGTTTCGTGAACTCAGGTAGAAATGTGCGCGAAAAATCGCCTGTTTGCAGGAGTCCGTTATAAACTGCCGGCACCGCAAACATCATTGAAACTTTATGCTCATGTAACTGCTGCAGCAATTCTTTCGGCAGAAACTCTCGCACAAGCACAACTGTTCCACCATGCGAAAAAATATCCATAGTGGTTCCGTTGTATCCACCAATATGTGAAAGTGGCGCAACTACCGCAAGCACGTCAAGATTTGAGTATTCAAAACCTTGACGAAAATTCTGATTCCCCCACCACAACTGTTCACGAGTGAGTCCAACAGCCTTTGGCTTACCAGAAGAGCCGGAAGTAAATAACAGTGCCGCAATTTCCGCAGCACTACGTGCCACTTGTGCTGTTGTAGACTCCCTTAGTTCTATTTGTTCTTCTGAATTACTCGTCTGCTCTTTTGAATTAATAGATGTAATCTTCTCAAGCTCAGTGAAAAAACTATGGAATGACTGCACCCCATATTTTTCCCCAAGTGAAATCGCAGCCTGACATTCTTCTGGTGAGTGATGCACGTCGTCGGCGATTATAAAAAACCTAGCAGAGCCGCTCTGAATTTTCGAAAAATCCTCACGAGCTACAGTTTCTAAATCAAAAAGAACCACGCTTGGTGCGCAAATTTCAAATAATTCATTTAGCTCAACCGCTGTTAGGCGATAAGAAATTGGTACAAAAACTAAACCTAAAACATCACAGGCAAGATTAACCAATAAATGATACGGACTATTGCGGGAAACTACCGCAACTCTTGCGCCAGGTAATAAGTTAAGAGTTTGGAAAGCGCGAGAAATTTGCTTTACCAAATCTTGCGACTCAGAAACCGTCAGCTTGAAAGATCCGTAAATAATACTTTGCCGTTCAGGGTGGTTCTGTGCCGCCAAAGCCAAACTGACTGCAGGTGAAACCTGGGAATAATCCATACTTTAAGCTCCGGCATAATAAGCACGCAGAATTTCTGAAAGTGCAAAAACGTCATTGACATTTGAAATTTCGCGTACCGAATGCATCGATAACAATGGCACTCCAACATCTACCGTCACAATGCCAAAACGACTCGCCGTGAACGGACCAATTGTTGAACCGCATGGAACATCATTATGAGAAACAAATTCTTGCGTACTCTGCCCAGACTCTAAACAAGCTCTCAGCCATAGCGCAATACCTTGAGCCTCGGTGGCATACCGCTGATTTGCATTAATTTTTAACATCGGTCCAGAACCAAGAATCGGATGATGATTCGGATCGTGTTTCGCAGCTTGATTCGGATTAATTGAATGCCCGGCATCTGCGGAAATACAGGAAGAATTTGCCAACATTCGCAAGAAATTTTCTTCGGAATTACCGGCAGCAACACTTAAGCGACGTAATATCTGCTCAAGAAACGGCCCACTGGCACCAGTAAAAGTCTCTGAACCAACCTCTTCATGATCAAAAGCCACATAAATTTGCACATCCTCAGACTCAGGAGCGTTCATAAACCCAACTAGACTCGCAAATGCAGAACTGAGGTTATCTTGCCTTCCACTTGCAAAGAAGGAATCACCAGCTTCACCGCCAAATTCACGCGCAGGCTCAACGTTATAAGCATAGATATCAAAACCAGCAATTTTTTCTGCTGCAACTCCAGCATTCTGAGCAAGGTAAGAAAATAAATCTTGTTCTCCAATCCCCCAAATCGGATGGTAATCTTGCTGCTCAGAAAGTTGTAACGACTGTCGAACTGAACGATCCAAATGAGGCGCAAGCTGTGGGATAGTCATAATTGGCGGAGTCTTCACAAGATACTGTGCACCGTCAATCGTAGTTAGCAGCCCCGCGAGCCCAAGATCACGGTTTAACCAAGAGTTCAATAATGGCCCACCATAAACTTCAACATTTACTTGGGAGAAACCATAGTTAAAAGCGTTCGGATTCGGCTTAAGCTTAAATGAAGGAGAATCCGTATGAGAACCAACAATGCGGAACCCCGCATCTTTCTGCAGAGTACGAGGTTTACGCCAAGCAACAACAGCTCCAGCACGTTGCACGAAACCAAGATTCGTATCAATCCAAGGCTCATGTTCATCTACTTCAACAAATCCAACACCCGATAGTTTTTCAACAATCTGTGCTGCCGCATGATAAGAACTCGGAGCGGAATTTAGAAAATCTGCATATGCCTTACGAAAAGTATCTACTTCAGAAATATTTTGCTCTGCCATAGTCTTTAGTTTACCCGAGTTTTCAGATGTCGATAATCAGTGCTCCAATAACTCGGTTTTAGAGAACGCCCAAATTTGCAATACCTCACCGGATACTAATTGGTATTTAGATAGGTAATGCGTTTAGCTGCAGATAATGCACCGGGTGGCAGTTTTAGCCAAGCGCTCCAAGTAGCAAAATCCAAGCATCATGCCCCGGGCGAATCACGTCCACATGATTCGCGTCTGGAACCATCGCAATATTAAAAGGCTCAGTGCTAAGCTCCCGAGTTCGTTGCGCGGGGATTGTTCGATCCAAAACGCCATGAATCATATCGAGTCGCAGACCGAGACGAGAAAAGGCATCTGCGCCTAAGCGAGCATACTGCACTGCTGGGTCAAGCTGCGCATATACATCTGGAATTGCTGTTGGAGAACCACCAATCCAACGAGCAAGAACTGAAGGCGTATCCTTTTGAAATTCTTCAACATCGCGGCGCAAGTCAAAGATTGGAGCAAGCACTACTCCATGTTTGGGAGCTAATTCTTCATTAAAAATTGCATGGAAAACAAGAATTGATCCAGCAGAGTGCCCTAACCAAATCGCATTAGCCAATTGTGGATGACGAGTCAAAGCTGCGACATCCTCTAAAGATAATTCCGGGGCTCCATCAATAAATCGGTACTCAACTAAAGCAACTCGATATCCTGCTTCCGCCAAAGCAAGTGCTGCTGGACGAAGATATCCAAGAGTGCCGTCTTCATGAAAATATCCGCCATGAACAAAACAAACAACTTTTCCGTCTGTTGGTCCATACCATTCAATAAACTGATCCGGATGCATTCCATATCGCTCAACTTCTTCACAAGCAATATCAAGCGCAAGAAGATTTTGCACAACCTCTCGCTCAGGCGAACTCGCCGCGAGTTGGCCCTGCTCTTCTACTTGATCCAGATTAGTCACCCTTGGAGAATACACCACTGACTCAGTCGAACGGAAATATCTTACGGATTTCTCCCCTATCAGCAGAGAAATTAGAACGATTCCGGATTTCAATCCAATCTTGAAAAGTCTAAAAATAATATAAATTCAAAAATTAATAAAGTTCTAGAAAATAACTAAAAATCGCAAATTATCCATTATTCTCTGGATTAAAATCTAATAAAAATCCTCGCTGCGCATGAGACTTTACAGAATTTTCATTGTAATTCTTGCGCACAAAGTCAATTGCTTCGAGAGCATTCATCCCCTCAAAAGTTGCAATAATTGCAAGAGCGCTTCCAGTTCGCCCCACTCCGCCACGGCAAGTAATTTCAACTAATTCTTTTTCGCTACGTTCCCACACATCGCGAAGAATCCGGGTAGCTTGCACCGTTCGGCGCGGGAGCCGCTCATCAGGCCAATCGATGATAATTGTTTCATTCTTCCCTGGGTACCCATGCTCGGCAGCAAAGTTTTTCCCAGCAACAGTAGTTAAAACAATGGAAAGATCAGCTACCTGAGCTACATCAGTTTTCCAGGAACGGGCCCGAATGCGTCGCCCTGAAGGGAATTCAACAACGCCTTCTCCCAGCTGCCATCTTTCCATAAATCCGCCTTTAACTGGTGATATACCCGATTCTAAGCATGAAATCGCCATATATATCAAATAAAATTTTGAACTTTTAATAATTCTTGACCGAGTTCACATAGATTCGGCGAGAAAATAAGACGCAGAACACATTTTGCAATAAAATAACTAGAGAAGAAGTAAGTAGGACGTTTTTCCTAGGAGTTACTGATGGCGAAAATTATTTACACTCATACCGACGAATCTCCAATGCTTGCGAGCGCCTCGCTCCTGCCAATTTTTTCTGCGTTTGCAAAAGTTGCCGAAATCGACGTCGATTCTTACGATATTTCACTTTCTGGAAGAATCCTTGCCGCATTTTCCGATCAGCTACCAGCAGAACAACGTACTTCCGACGCCCTTTCTGAACTGGGCGCTCTCACTCTAGATCCAAGTGCAAATATTATTAAGTTACCGAATATTTCCGCTTCGGTTCCCCAACTAGTAGCAGCGATTAAAGAGCTTCAAGAACAGGGATTTGCCCTCCCTGACTACCCTGAATC
>JAXFDG010000157.1:0-4675 GCA_034173665.1 Arcanobacterium sp. | reverse complement strand
CGCTCCGAGCTTTGCGAAAAGTTAAGACTGAAGCAAAGGTAAGTCAGCGAGTTCCGTTTGAGTACGTGACTCTCGAAGTTCCGGCTGAGCTTGCGAACGATTTAGAACTCGCTCGGGAAGATATTGCACGCGCCGCAAATATCGAGGGTGAATTCAAGATTGTTACCACTGAAAAAATCAACGATAACGACAACTCGGTGAATGTCTCCGATTATTTGTTATTAAATGTATAAAATATAGTTAATGGTGGGGTGCATCCTGCACTCCACCTAGACTAGGAGCATTATGAGTGAGTTTATTGAAGAGGTAGGAATCTCCTTTACCCCTGGCAGAATCGAAGTTGCCGAATCGCAAACCGTTCCAAGCCTAATCCGGCGTCTTGGAGAAGAAACGCCAAAAAAAGTAGCAGTTTCTCGAAAATCAGAGTTTTCCGGGCAATGGGTTAATGTAACTTTTAAGCAACTGCTTATTGAAATCCGGCAAGTTGCTCGCGGCCTCATTGCCGCTGGCATCAAACCTGGCGATCACGTAGCAATTATGGCTCACACTTCTTACGAGTGGATGCTCTTTGATTTTGCAATTCAATTTGCTGGTGGACGCGCAATCCCGATCTACGAAACCTCCTCCACTGAACAAGCTGAGTGGATTATTGATGACGCAAACTGCGTTGCAGCAATTGTTGAAAATTCAGCAATGCGCGCTGTTATTGATCCAGTGTTTAAGAAGGTTCGCTCCCTGAAACAAGCTTGGGTAATTGCCGACGATGCACAAGGAAAGCTTACAAGACTCGGCGAATCTGTTGACGACGCCGTAATCGACGAACGCATTGATTCACAAACTGCAAGTGACTTGTGGACGATTATTTACACCTCCGGCACCACCGGAAAACCTAAGGGTGTAGAACTTACTCATCGCAATGTATTACACGTAGTTTTCAATGGCGCCACAAATGAAGATTTAATTAAAATTCTTGGTGGACATAACGCTAAGACACTACTCTTCTTGCCAATGGCTCACGTCTTTGCGCGATTTATTAATCTTGTGACAATCTACGGTGGAAACATTGTTGGCTACTCCCCAGATGTTCGCAATCTGGTTGCTGATATGCAAAGCTTCAAGCCAACCCTAGTGCTTGCAGTACCGCGCGTATTTGAAAAAATTTATAACGCTGCAGATGCGAAAGCGGGCAAAGGTCTAAAATTAAAGATTTTCCGCTCAATGGCGAAAGTTGCGATTAATTATTCACGAGCACTTTCAAGCGAAGAAGGCGTTTCTGCAAAATTAAAAGCTCAGCAACAACTCGGCGATCGTCTTGTTTATGCAAAACTTCGTGAAATTACCGGTGGACGCCTCCAAGCAGCTATCTCCGGTGGCGCTCCTCTGGGTGAACGTCTTGGACACTTCTTCCGCGGTGCTGGAATTACTGTGTTTGAAGGCTATGGCCTAACTGAAACTTCTGCTCCAACAACAGTGAATCGACCAAACTTCATTAAGATTGGCTCAGTTGGACAAGCATACCCCGGATGCTATGTAAAAGTAGCAGAAGACGGCGAGATTCTAGTTAAGGGCGATCACGTATTCCGTGGATATCACAATAATCCAAAAGCAACAAAAGAAGTCTTCACCGAAGATGGCTGGTTCCGCACTGGCGATATCGGCAAGATTGACGAAGAAGACTATGTATGGATTACTGGCCGTAAGAAAGAACTCATCGTAACTGCCGGCGGAAAGAATGTTGCCCCAGCAGTCTTAGAAGATCAGCTACGCGGACACCCAATTATCTCTCAAGTAGTTGTCATTGGAGATCAGAAACCATTTATCTCCGCGCTTATTACACTAGATTCAGAAGCTCTCCCACAGTGGCTAGAAAACCATGGACTCGAACCAATGACTCTGGCAGAAGCAGTAGAAGACCCACAAGTTATTGCAGCGATGGATCGCGCAATTAAACGCACAAATGAATCAGTTTCTCGCGCAGAATCAATTCGCAAGTTTAAGATTCTTCCCGTGGACTTCACAATTGAAAATGGAATGCTGACTCCATCAATGAAAGTTCGACGAAATGCAGTTACTGAAGCATTCGCAACTGAAATTGCCGAAATTTACGGTGAGGATAAGAAGAAATAATTTTCTTTACCTCTAATAAATATTGAGTGGCGGTATAGAGCATAGCTCTGTGCCGCCATTCTCTTTTAAAACTCGTTCAAATCAAAACTGATTATTCTGATTATTGGTTATCTACAACTCCCCTTACTCAAGTTTCCGCATAGTTATCTTCCTTAGTTTTAATTCAGAGTTATTTCAGTAGTTTTAATTCGAAATTATTTTCGCCGCTCTTTATTTACTGTATTTAAATACCAAAATTTATGAAAAACTTTTCAGATACGCTGTAAAGAATCCTGATTTTTTACCAAAAACAGCCTCTTAAGCTGTGGCAATTAATCTACTATATTTCATAATATTTACAAGAAATTTTAGTTATATCACTTGAGCCATTCAATTTTGTTAGGATACTCGAGCGTCAATGAAGACGCACTCACCTTATATTTACTGAAATTTCGGAAGCGAAAGAACAATGAAACGTCTATCCGTATTACTCGCAATATTACTTGCAGCATCATTCACTACAGCTATTTCTGCCAATGCTGCAGAAGAAGAAACCTACCAAGCATTTTCCTCTTACGGCGGGCACTATCGTGAACTAGTTGATAGTTCCGGAAGAGTTGATGCGAATTGGAGCCTCTGCGTCAATAGCAATATGACCAGCCCCGGTTCGGGAGATACTGGAACTGGTGAATATCAAAAAATTTATCCGTTTACTTCCGAGGATTACGATATTCTAGTCACTGACCCCAGAGACGGTAGCGGAAATAAAACTCCTAATTTCCAAAAAGCAAAGCGTCTTCTTTACTTTGCTGCAGAGAATGAAGAAAGACTAAAGCAGTACTACAACGTATTCCAAAATGAGTTTTATCATCTCAATGGAGTCAAGGGGAAAGATACAAATTATGCGAATTTCCCTGTGTTAAATGCGTTTCAGCTCGAACTCCGTGAACGTATTGAAAGCCCCGTTTTTGATACTGAAATAGACCAAAAATTAGATATTACTGGATACAAAAATCTCAGCAAAAGACCAAAGGCGGAACAGAATCTAATAACCGCCACACTCAAGGCAGAGCCAAAAACTCCGCCGGCTGAGCCACCAACCCCACCAACCGATACACCAGAAACCCCAGCTGAGCCACCAACCCCACCAACGGCTGAACCGAAAAAACCAGGATCCTTGGCACATACTGGAAGCACAGCTTCCACTCTCCTGGCAGGTGCTGGAATTCTCGTCAGCATTGGAGTGTTAATTAATCGTCGCAAGTATCGCGATGATGCAAATAATCGCGATTAAACTCTCTGACAGAGAAATTAATCGGAAATTAATCGCCAATAAAAACTAAAACGTGGGTTAGCATAATCTGGAAAATATTAACCAGTTCTGCTAACCCACGTTTAAATTAGTGAAAGTTCTAGCCATTCTATGGCATATTCTTATGTCCACACTGGAAAATAATCTCAATAAAATTCAGGAACCAAAGATCGCTAGCTTATTCCGTAAAAATAAAATCTCTTCTATTTTCCGGCAATATCTTCATGGTGACGAATCACTTCTGCCACAATGAACTTCAAAAATTTCTCGGCAAATACCGGATCTAGCCCTGACTCTTCAGCCAAGGTTCGTAAGCGCGCAATCTGACGCGACTCTCGTTCCGGATCAGAAGCCGGGAGACCACGTTCAGCTTTTAACATTCCTACTTGTTTCGTGCAGCGGAAACGTTCCGCAAGAATATGCACTAATGCGTTATCAAGGTTATCGATAGTTTGCCGATAGGCTTCAAGCTCAGCAGGAATATCTGTCATTTCTCCTCCGCAAATGCTTTCTCGCAATAACTTCAGCAAAACATTAGATGTGGAATATGCCTATTCCACATTAAGCACCCTTTGCACTTTTTGCACCAAGCACTAAAGTTGGTTCAGCACCAGACTTTACCACGTCGTCAGTAATTACAACCTTTGTTACATCATTGCGAGATGGAAGATCAAACATTAGCTCACGTAAGAGTGATTCCAAAATTGAGCGTAAACCTCGTGCACCGGTTCCTCGTTCAATTGCTTCAGAAGCAATTGCTTTCAAGGCTTCCTCGGTAATTTCCAAATGTACACCGTCAAGCTCGAACATCTTCTGATACTGCTTAACCAGAGCATTCTTTGGCTGGGAAAGAATCGCGACTAAATCTTCTTCACGCAAACCCTCGACTGTTGCAATAATCGGCAAACGCCCCACTAATTCCGGGATAATCCCAAATTTATGAAGGTCGTCCGGGGTAACATCTTTAAAAATATCGTCTTGGGTTTCCACATCTTTTAGTTCGGCCCCGAAACCAATTCCACGGCGCCCCGCACGCGAAGAAACGATATCTTCCATCCCGGCAAACGCGCCAGCCAAAATAAACAACACATTAGAAGTGTCCAGTTGCAAGAATTCTTGCTGTGGATGCTTTCGTCCACCCTGCGCTGGAACCGAAGCAACCGTTCCTTCGATAATCTTTAACAAAGCTTGCTGCACGCCTTCACCGGATACGTCACGAGTAATTGAAGGATTCTCAGATTTACGCGAAATCTTATC
>JAXFDG010000156.1:0-10709 GCA_034173665.1 Arcanobacterium sp. | reverse complement strand
CAATTGGATAGTAACCATAAAAATTCAAGCTACTATCATGCTCCCCAGTAATTATTCCCTTCACTGAACGTTTTAATACGCTTAGATAAAAATTCCTACTCTCCCCTGGATATGGTTCCATTCCGTTTTCGATAAGGATCTCATACTGTTGCTCTGTTGAAAGCTGTAAAAACTCTTCCTCAGAAAGAGCCGGCATCTTCAAATAAGCCACACCGAACAAAGACAACATAAACGCAACAAAAACACCTAAAGAAATAACCGAACGCCGAGAAAACATAACCGCCCTCCTTGTTTTACTCTGTTACTTCTATTGCTGGGGATGGGGTAACTTCAACCCTGAAGTTACCAAGAAGTCTAAAATACCGATTAATGGCTTTACAACACTTTTTACCATTTTGTAATAAAAACGCAATAACCGAGTGCAAAACAAAGACCCCTATCCACCAAGGATAGGGGTCTCGATCTAGTTGCGGAGGCAGGATTTGAACCTACGACCTCCGGCTCGATAGACCTTCTGGGATTGGTTTTCTTCAATTTATTAAAATTTTTCACTAATTTTTGCGGTAAAGACCAACAAAAAAGTTAATGCCTTACCTTGTTTTATCAGGCACTTTATTTTTATGAGCAGATTACAAAAGATACCTCCACCGCAAGAGTGGATAGAAGCATTAACGGGTTGGGAGTTGCAGTTGAAGGCTGAGGGCGTCACCAAGGAAACGATTCGCACGCAGTTACAGCGTGTGATTTCGTTTGCACGGAATAGTGGCTTGTCCCCTATTACTGTTTCTCTTGAAGATATTTTGGTTTATTCTGGCAAGGCTGACTGGCAGCCAGAAACACGGCACGGATACTATATTGCGTTGCGTAAGTTTTTCAGCTGGTTTTGTGCTCGAAATAATTGTCCTAATCCTACTATCGGTTTACCAACGGTAAAGCGTAATCGAAAACCTTCTCTGCCGATTCCGGATTATTTACTTGTTGAGGTGATAAAACAGGCTCGGCCGCGCGATAGGTTCATTTTTGAGCTTGCGGCGTTATGCGGGCTTCGCGCTGGAGAGATCGCAAAGGTGCATGAGCGTGATTTATTGCCTGATCTTCTAGGGTTTTCTCTCGTTGTTCATGGCAAGGGTAATAAAATGCGGATTATTCCGATTAGTGCTTATATTGCAAGCAAAATTCGTGAGTACGCGAAAGAAAATGGTGGGTATTGTTTCCCAGGCAAAGATGATGGGCATATTACTCCGGGAGCTATTTCTAAGATTGGTCAGAATTTTCTCCCGAAAGGTTTTTCACTTCATGCATTACGACACCGTTATGCTACGACTATTTATTCTTCGACCAAGGATTTAATGAGTATTTCTCAGCTTCTTGGACACGCTTCGGTTGATACTACTCAACGTTATATTGCCGTTAGTAGTGAACAATTACGTTCTGTTATGAGTACGGCTCAATATCTTAATCCCCAATTGCCAGCAAATGGACGCCCGCCAGCACAAGGACAAATGCCAGCATTGCCAGCAATTAATTTTGAAGAAAGGAGTGAATGATGATTATTTCAGTTTGTAATCAAAAAGGAGGGGTTGGGAAAACTACGGTTGCAACTAATATTGCTTGTCGCTTAGCTAATAACGGTAATAAGAGAGTTTTATTAGTTGATTGCGACCCGCAAGGTAATGCAACTACTACAGTTGGGTTTGTAGTTGATAAGAATATTTTTACCCTAAATGATGTTCTTGCGGCTATCGCAACGGGAGCTCCCAGTAGCGTTTCCACACAGGCTGTAACAAAAATTTCAGCCTGGAATATTGATCTTTTACCTTCTGATCGACTGCTAGCTTCACGGGAGAATGATGTTTCTCTTGGACGTGAGTCCCGGTTAAAAGTTGCTTTAGACTATTTGGCTAATAGTTATGACTATATTGTTATTGATTGCCCGCCTTCTTTAGGAATGCTTACTACTAATGCACTGGTTGCATCTAATAAGGCTTTAATCGTTACCCAGGCACGCGAGGCTAGTTTTGATGGCGTGGCAGAGATGGTTTCAACTATTGCTCAAGTGCGGGCTCACTATAATAAGAATCTTGTTTTAAGCGGGATTGTTACCAATAGTTATCGATCAGATCGTGTGGATCGACGTGCCTGGTTTGAGGCTTTAGAACAGCATTATGGTGACTATCTTTTCACTTATTCAATTCCTGAGCGGGAAACTATTGCTTTACGAGCTTCTCAGCATTGCCCTATTGGATATATTGATGAGGCTACAGAAAAAGCTTTTGCCACAGTTGTCGAGTCTTTGAAAGCAGGTCGTGATGAGTAAGCATACACGTAAAGAACTCGTTCAATGGCTGGATGCTAATGGTGGGGAGTTTCAACGGCGGAGTTTACGTAACGATATTTGCCGGCTTTGGAATGGCATTTATTCATTTTCTTTACAGCAAGAGCTGGATATGAATCGGGAAGAAATTATTGCTCAGGTCAGAACTTTTCACACTCTAGATGCCGAGACAGCGATTGAGGTGTTCATGATTTTAGAGCAAACACATACTTGCCTAGCACGGTTTAGAGAATTTTTAGACCAGGTAGAAGAAGTATCAAATCTTTTTTAATTCTTAGGGAGTAAATAATGAAAATTCCAGACACGTCTTTATTAGCAGGGTTATCTAAGGCAAGTGTTGAAGATCCAATAATCAACAAAGGAATTACTGGCAATGCCAGCAATAATCCAATTGCCAGCAATGCCACTATTGCTAAAGTTACTGCACGACTTGATAAAGATTTACTAGAACGAGCTAGGGCTGCTTACTTAGCCGGAAAACTGGCCGGGATTGGTTTTACATCATTTTCTAATTTTATTGAATGTGCTATCGGGGAAATGGTGCAGCGGTTAGAAGCAGATTTAAATAACGGACAAGCTTATGCTCCAGTATCGGCTGGGATTCTTAGTCCTGGACGGAATTTTTAAGGAATAAGCATGAACAGACGGTATCGGAAAACTGATTTAGATACTTCTGTTAAAGCTGCAAAGAAAGTTAAGGAGGTTGCTAGGGAAAAGAGACGTATTTTAGCTTTATTTAATGATGGTGATTTTACCGATAGCGAGTTGGAAGCTAAAGCTATCGAGGAAGACTGGCCTATGGCTGGCAAAACTTATTACCGTCGTCGTCGTTCAGAGTTAAAGAATGAAGGCTATCTATTGCCTTCAACTGATCGGAGGCGCAATAAGGCGGGTAATCCAGAAATTGTTTGGACTCTTAAACGCAGACACTTAGGAGGAAAAATGTCCAACCAGAATGAAAACTTTTTTGACGATGAGCAAGTAACTTTTACTAGGGCTGATGATGGCTCCTGGGTCTTGAAAGGGCGCGAGCTTGCAGAGGGTGAAAGTGTAGTTGTTTCACGCGCTGATGGAAGCACTACAACAGTTATTGTAGGTAAGATTCTTGGAGAAGATTCTTGGGGTAATACTTTGTATGCTTGGGAAAATATTGAGAAAGAAATTGATATCGATGAAGATACAATTATTTTTGTAAAAGATGATGATGGGGATTATCTTATTCGCGGTAAAGACTTGCTAGAAGGCGAAATTGTTACCGTGACGCGAGCAGACGGGTCTTGTAGTCAAGTAATCGTAGAACAGATTCTCGATGAAATAGATGGGATTCAATATGCTTGTTTCGCGAATGTTGAAAGAGATATTAACAGCGAGATAGAAGCAGGAAAGATTGTGTTCTTGAAACATGACGGCGAAGTTATGATTGCCGGGGCAGGATTAGAACCAAAATCTATTGTTGAAGCGACCACGAAAATTGGGAAGAAAATCAAAGTTCAAGTAGGCGGGGTTGTATCCGATCAGGACGGGATTCAAATTGCTCAATTCGCGAATGTTAAGACTCGCAGTAAAGAAAGCCAGGAAGAAGAATAACTAACCACTTTCCTATTGCCAGCAACTAACCAATTGCTGGCAATAGGAAAGTGTCTTCTTTATAGGTAGTGGAGAGATGAAAAAAGCGATAATTATTTGCTTGCTAACTTGCGTAATCTTGTTAGGAGTTTTCAGTGTTTCTAGACGATGGACTGGGGATAGCAGTAGTAGTGGTTCTACTAGTGTTGTTTCGGTTGATACTGCTCTTTTGTATTTGGCTTCTATTAACGATGATAAAGCTGGGAGTAGTGATAATTCTGGCTATCGGCAAGGGTATCAGGGTAGGCGTGAAGTGGTGTTTGGGAAAGCTTGGCTGGATGTAGATGGTAATGGGTGTGATACTCGAAATGATATTTTAGGGCGGGATTTAACTTTCAAAGACTACGATAAACACACTACAGGGTTGCAAGAAAATGGAATAGGTAAAGGAGTCTATTCTTGCCCTAATGCTACTGTTTATTCTGGAGTGTTACATGATCCTTACACTGGTGTAAAGATTGATTTTGTTCGCGGGCAAGAAACTTCTGAGCTTGTACAAATTGACCATGTTGTTCCACTTGCCTATGCGTATAAACATGGGGGCTGGAAACTGTTCCAAGAAGGAAAAACAGATATTTTAATCAGGTTTGCTAACGATCCGGTTAATCTACTAGCAGTTAGCGGGGCAGCTAACCAAGAAAAGAAAGCCGCTGGGCCTTCTGGCTGGCTCCCTAGTAAAGATAGTCAGGCGAGATGTGATTATGCTTTGCGTTTTACCACTGTTATTAAAAAATATAATGAATATGGGTTAAGCCTAGACTTAAAAGATCGGGGCAAACTGATAGAAACAATTAAACAAGACTGCAATTATCTGTTATGAGTTTTACCGAGTTTTGATTGGCTCGGGTTAGATTTTACTGTTCTGGCTTTATTTTGAGCATCAGCAACAATATATCCAGCTAGCTCTGATAGTGTTTTTGGGCGTTGTTTATCTCTTGTAGCGTTTGGGAAAACTACTTGGTCTAAAACTGATGCTAGTTCACGGTTTGAGCCGGTTGCTTGAGAGTGAAAACGAGCTTGTACGAACTGGGTTCGTAAAGGTTCTTTAGAGAGCTTCACTAAATTAAATGGATGTCCTGCAGCTTGTGCTAATTGGGAAAAGAAAACTGATTGGGTTCGAGTATTTCCTTCTCTGAAAGAATGAACTACGTTTATTTCACCCCAAAATTCTGCAAGTTTTTCAACAAAAGTATAACGGTCTAAACCTTGAAGAAAATTTTCTTTTTCCAACATTTGGAATTGAGTGTTAGCTGCTTGAGTTAAAATTTCTCCAGGTGGATAGTAGGCATGACCTGCTTTAGACATTCCAACCTGGCGTTCTTGGCCAGCCCAAGGGTAGATGTCTTGGAAAATATGGAAATGAATGGCTTTGAGGTGTTCGTAGGAAAAATCATTCATTAGTGGTTTTAATAACCACGTAATCATTTTGGGATAAGCAAAATTAGCTTCTATTTCTTTTAATTCGTCAGCATCTTTAATGTTTAATAAATTTTTCAGAACACCATTGCCAGACTCATCTATTGTTTCCGGGTAAAAATATGATTCCCAAGATTGAAACATTTCACTAAACTACAGCTTTAGTTTTCACGAATTTAAGCACAAAGTCTTTATACTCTCCTTCAGTAATTTCGCCTTGCAAAAGCCGTAAAGCCTGTTCACGAATTACTGGATCAATAGAATCAAACCCAGCCAGTTTTCCGGCTGCTTCAGCCATTTCGATTGCTTCTTCTTTTGAAAACATTTTTCCTCCTTTTGCCTATATTAATTATATCATTTTCAGGCAATGCAACCAATAGTTATTGGCTATATTTCAATGATTTTCACCTTTTAGAGGGAATGTTTTCAGGTTTTATTTTGTCTTATGTTGGTTGATAGTTTTATCCGGTTGGGTTTGTGTTTTGAGTGAGTTTTGTATTGCTGTTTGTTCTATTGCTTTGGCAATTTGGGATACGTTTTGTGGGGTGCCAGTCCCCTTGTCGTGTCTAGAGGGGACTCTATATTTAAGGCGTGTTAGCCGGTAACGTAATCCATGTTCCATATTTTATTACTTTCATATTTGATAAGGATGTGGGGATGGAAAGTAAAATTTTTTCCATCCCCACATTATTTATCTGTCAGTATGGTTGATAGTTTTCTTCAGTGTTTAAAGCTTCATTGGATTCTGGTTTTTCTTGATTTTGTTTTTGTTTACGGGTAGAGATTAGTTTTTTTGCTAGTTGGGTTTCGATGTTGAAGGCTTTGATTATTTCGTTTGGTTTGATTCCGGTTTCGATTACTGCTGAGAATGTTTGTTGCAGTTCGGTTAGTGTTGTTTGGTGAGCTGTGAGTTGTTTTTCAAAGGCTTGGAGTGCTTTTCGTTTTAAAGCTAGGGTTGTTTCGAGCTCTGCTAATAGTTGTGATGTTAGTGTTTTTGCCACAGTTATCCTGCCTAAAGTTTTTGTTTCATGGAATTGTTTTGTGGCTTTGGTTTTGATTATATCTTTGTTTTCTTTTGTGGTGGAAGTGGAAAAATTAGGCTTATTTTGTTTTTTCGGAGCGCTGGGCGCGCCACCAGAAACCAAAACCGTCTTCCACTATTCACCAGTCGGAAGTGAACAATGACGTGGAATCTTCGTTAAGCAACGTTGGGGGCTGCTGCGTATAGTCGGCTTAAAGCTACATTGTCGAAAGATTCGATCTGTAAATCGTTTGAGCTAAACAAATATTCTTTGAAACGCCCCCGTTTATTTGCCGAATACTGAATCTCATACTCGTATTTTTGAACGCTCTCAGCAGGATAAAGAGCATCGATTTGGGGTGCCGTGTCGTAGGTGAGGATCCACTGCAATTCACTATCGAGGAGTTCGTTTGCAACTCCCGAGTGAATCCTGTCCGTGGCATAGCAGCTGTAGAGGTGTTTGCCTTGAACATAGTAGGGAGGATCAACAAAAAATAATGAATCTCCCTTTGAGATGTTGAATTTTCCTTTTTTCGCAAGCGCAAGGAAATGACTAGCTTCAAAATTTGTTAACGTGATTCTTGATGCTAATTGGGAAACCTGATCCAGTTTCAGTAGAAGGTTTTGTTTGTTGAATCGGGAAGCGATCGAGTATTGGCCTTCTTGAGCTAATCCCCCAATCGGGCCACCGTCAATAATCCCTGATACGTTCATCCTGTTTAACATGAAAAAATCAAAAGCTTTGTCTTCAATAGAACGATAAGAATTTTGCTGGTACCGCTTTTTAATATGAAACCAGTACTGTGCTCGTTGACTAGGTTGCGGCCACAGGTTCGGTGTTGCATAATCAAAGGGAACAGCTTTTATTCTTTTCCGTAACGATTGTGGGTTTTCAAATACGGTTTTCCAAAACGAATACACCCCGTCATCTAAATCGTTGATGACTGCATGGCGAATTTGGTTGGTGAGCAGCAAATTTATTGCTACTCCAGCACCGCCGGCGAAAGGTTCGATATATGTTCCGTGGATATTATTGCGTTCGAGAATGTTAGCGACAAATTTGGTGATTTTTGCTTTACCGCCAGGATAACGCAATAGACTGTTTGATTTATTCGTTACTGCAGCCATGTCTTCATATTACTTTATTGTATTAGTTTTGGCCAGCCGGATCTGTCAAGGTTTCATCCTTGTACGTGACGTAGCATTGAGCCAGTGCGCAGAAACTCAAAGCATACTCGAAGCTATTCAATATTTCGTCTGTATTCACTAACTGACCAGCCTTATGTGAGGTTAAGTGTGAACGTTGCACTACCTCGCCAAACTTCGTGGTATCGATATAGCTCTTTAATTCTTTAAAACCCGAAAATACAGTTAGTTTTTTAGATGCGTAGTTGATAAATCTATCGTCTCGCATCTTTTCTACAATAGCATCAACATTTCCTTTATGGTTAGTATCGATAGCCTTGTTGTTCGAGATGTGTCCATGTTGTCTTAACCCTAGAAGAGTAAGCTCAAATATGACGCGCACTAACGGTGAAAATAGATTGACCTTCAATCGCCGTTCGTTGTTTTGCCCTGAAAGCTTGCCGAACTCGCTCAATCCCGCAATAAGATAGTTGACATAGTTAAAATTCTTACTATCTTTGTCATATAACGTCGGATTCATAAAACGCCCACCAATTAGGTTTCCGCTTGTCTTATCCCAATTTTTTATAAAGTCATTAAACGTGGCTTGGGCAATACCATCAGCGAGAGAATCCTTCTCTTCATCACTCATAGAATCAAAATCGTCAATTGGGTCGCAAGTATTTGCCGCTAAGGCTGCCTCGATATGTTCTTTTTTGAAACGTGACAATTGCATTCCTTGTTTCTCAGCTTGCGCTTTAACAAGGTCTGCGACCTTTTTGATTTTGTCTAAAACTTCTAGGTCAATTTCAAAATCCTCTTTTGCATTTATACCCAGAAAATCTTTCACATCTTTATAGTTAAAGATTCTTCTACGTGTCGTTATCGCACCTGTTCCACCCAAGTAATTCGTTAGACTCGTGCCGAATTGTTTTTCAAACGGAGTGTCAAAATCATCTGAATATTCGCTGACTTTAAAGAATCTGTCTTTTGCTTCTGTACCCCACGGGACTGTTCCAACACCCTCTAGAGGTCCCTGATGCAGTCGAGCAATTGTTTCTTTTAGCTCCTCTTCTTCATTATCAGAAAAGATAATGACCTCAATTTTGTCTATCGTTTCAGGAGCTTCATCTTTCATCTTCTGTAAAGCAGTGAAGTGTTTTGGTTGTAAAAATGTCTGATATGACTCTGGATTTTGCAGAAGTTTTAACGCAGCGACGCGACGGTTTCCGTCTTTGACGATATAGTTTCCATTATTGTCACAAGTAACGAGAATTGGATGTATCTCGCTTAAAAAACCATTCTTGGAAATACTTTCGGATAAATTAACTAACTGGCGACGTGACAAACTTTCACTTACCCCGCTGCCTGAATCATAAATTTTGTTAAGTTCTTCCTTTTGTGAGGACGATTCGCTCACTCGTGGATTTGCTTGCCAAAGCAGCAAACGCTCCAAGGATACCTTTTCTCTTTTCATCGCTCGACCTAACTATCAATACATCTTTAACAAGATTAAACATCGTCAGTGTTATTGTCGAGCAATTTCACCGAAAATCATAGTAGTGTTTTCTAGCTTTTAATCGTTGTTCATTTTTAGTCGTTGTACACGTTGACAGTGTTGTCGCAAGCCCAAGCGTTCCAACTATTAAGACAAATACAAGTAAGGTAAATAATTGTGCCATAAACTCGAGGTTCTCAGAACGCCATTTTTGTTTCAGGTTTTGTTTTTTGCCTTTTCCGGAAACTTCCATTGTTGTGCTTTGCTTGCTGTTGCAAGTCGATTCTCGACTGGCGTTTTAAACTTTCTTGCCCTGAATAACCTCACACTCTCAAGTGTTCGTGTGGAGGTTTTTCACCGCGAAAGTTTCGCCACCTGCGGTTGCATCTGCTGCGCTTTTAGCGCGTCTATTTCAGTGTCCGGATCGGACAAAACAAATGTCAGGCTTTTCTCTTTGGAGGTTGAAATGGAAACTATGGTTAGTCTTGAGCAGTGGCAAGGGTTGGTTAAAGCGATTGTTGAAGCGGAGAGTCCTTTGCTTACAGCTGGCACGTTACTTGTTGGAAAGAATCTTGATGCGCTTAATGAGTCGTTACTTGATGAGCAAATCCGCGATGGTGTGATGATGGCTTTCTTGACCGGCAAGTGGATTAATGATGGTGAAGAATTTAAAGAAATATTGACTAATCCAAGCGCACCTAACATGGATGTTGTGGAGGCTGGTGTTGGTTTTCTAAAAGCTTTGACACGAACTAATGCTGAAAATACTTATGCGGCTTGGGCTATGGCGGCCTACATGTATTGGTGGTGTGGTCTACCAATACATGCTGATTCTTGTGTGCTTGAGGCTTTAGAACTTAATCCCAATTACTCACTTGCAGTGCTAATTGATGAGGCTTTAGAAGTTAATCTTCCTTCACCGATTCATTCCTCATTACAGAGTTTAGTTTCATAAATAAAGCCGAGAAATAGTGTGGGTGGATTAAACTAAATGTTTAATCCACCCACACTAGTTTTTCAGGTTTTAGCATGACGCTTAAACAGAAAATCACTCCCTTTGTTCGTAGTAGCGTTCACGTTCTTCTGGACTGTAATAGCTTGGAGGTCTTGGTTTTATGACCTTGGAATAACCCATCTCTGAGAGAGTTTTTGCAATACGAGCTTGAATAACTCCTGGAACATGCCAACCCCACATAGAATAGGAGGCATCATATTTTCCAGTAATCACAGCATCAGCAACAATTTCTAAAATTTTAATATGATATTCCTTTTCCTGTCCCGGATATGGTTCCATTCCATTTTCGATAAGGATCTCATACTGTTGCTCTGTCGAAAGCTGTAAAAACTCTTCCTCAGAAAAAGTCGGCATCTTCAAATAAGCCACACCAAGCAAAGACAACATAAACGCAACAAAAACACCCAAAGAAACAACCGAACGCCGAGAAAACATAACCACACACCCACAAGTTATTACGCAGCTACCGCTACTACTTTTTTGAGTTTCATTTTCTTCCTCCATAATCATCATTGATTAGGCAACTTCAACCCTGGAGTTATTTCGGAGTCTAAAATACTGATTAACAGCTTTGCAATACTTTTTACCATTTTGTAATAAAAACGCAATAAAACTCTTTTATTGCACTTATTTTCCACCCATCACTTTGCCAGTTAAAATTTCTCCAGACGGA
>JAXFDG010000155.1:0-3807 GCA_034173665.1 Arcanobacterium sp. | reverse complement strand
GCTGGTGCTTTAAATAAATTGAGATTGGTATTTTATGGTAAGTATCTTTTAGACCCCTAATTTTAGAGATAATTATGTAATTTGAACTTTGGTTACTTTCTTTAATTTCACTATTTGATAGCTTTGCGCAATTATCCATATTGCTGCCAGGACATAAATCCAGTTTATTGAAGTGGTTTTATTGATTGAAAACAAAGTTTGATTTTTAATCAATATTGAAGTTAAAAATACAGAGGATACCCCTACAAGGAATCGAGTTAGAATCATTTTACACGTGATTGTTCTAATCTTTTTTCCTAATATCCAATATTGAAAATTAATTCGAGCTTTAGAGATAGAGTATATTCTTTGTGAAAATACGAAAAGCATTGTGAAAACAATAATTAACAGTGCAAATAGGGAAATACTCATCGGGATTAATATATTCAAAAGAGTTTTACCAAGATGGGTTACCGTAATAAGCTCTATAAACCATGCAACATGACCAGAAAATATTGCTGATATCGTTAAAGTGATACTTAAAAATATAAATTCTGATAGAAGTAAACTGAAAATAAGGATTCTAGTTCCAAGTTTGGTTGATTTATCTATTTTCTGCGGTCGAGAGTAAAGAGAAACAACTATCGAAAAAACCAAAATAAGTGGGATACACATATAAAAAATAGTTAATTGTTGTTGAAGAAAGAAAATCCCGACAGCCCAAATAACTAGGAATGTGATAATTCCGGGAAAGTCTTTTTTGATAATCCAAAGTATTCGATTTTTGTAGTTCCATCCTAAAGATTCCAGAAGAGAGTGATCTCTAGTGTGTTCCGATCTGGAATTGATATTTATTAAAAATATTGAAGAAATTGCAATAACAAAAATAAAAGTTCCTAGTAACTTTATGCTTGAAGATGTTATTTTGCCAGTCCAAGATGCTGCACCTAATACGGGGTATTCACCGCAAGATTTATTATCAAGGGTGTAATTATCGTTTGCGCTTGTTTGTGAGGCATTGACTTTAAAACACACAATTTCTGAAGAAGCTCCAGCAACAATGGTTGCAGTTAAGCCAATGTCTCTAATTTGATTTGCAACTTTTTCTATTTTGTATAGCCCCTCATCCATATTGGCACTGGAAATATTTTTTACTTTGACGCGTATAGCTGAAATTACAGAGGAATTCAGAAGCTTTTCTGCGGAGTCAAGAGAAATAATTGCATTTGGAATCTGGGTGAAAGTACTTGTCCCATGGAAAGAACTAGAAAAACTTTCAGTATTTTTTGTTTCCTTTAATAAATGGTTGGTGTAAATTCCAAGAAGTGGGTCAAAATTATCTACTGCTTTAAACTTTGTAACCTCAAATGGAGCGTATCCCGGCCTTGTTTTTGTTCCGAAATAAAGGTTTAAAGGACTGGTTATGCGCGAAGATTGTTCCGTTCCAACTAAATTTAAATCATTTTCGTTTACCAGAGAGCTTTTATCTTGGATATAAAAAGGATGCAGAGTTTCTTTGTTTTTAAATTGGAATACTGGGTATTTAGACTCAATATTTTTGCTTTTTATAAACTCTACTGGCTCAAGTGTGGTGAATTGAAAAGATTCATTTACGATATAGAGTTCTTGAGTATCTTTATTTTTCTCTTCATTGATTGGGATTACTATCGACCCGTTTAAAAAAGCTCCAATATTCTTGGTGAAAGAGTACTCTGATGAAAACGAATGTATTTTTTGATTATCGTTAATGCTTTCATGAATATTTATATTTAGGATTACTTCTGGAAGGGTGTCTTGAATTTGCACATAACCAAAAAAAGGGTTTCTTAATCCAAAGGCTCCAAAGATAGCGGCTCGATTACCTGGTAGTGAGCCAGAAAACTTTGATAAATCTTGATTTTTCTCAGTAACTACATCATTTTTTCCAATTATGTCTTCTGCTATTATTCCATCATTTTCGTAGTTCATTTCTTCAAATCTTATTAATTCTTTAAGGAAACTTCCTTTTCCTTTAAGTAGTTTTAGTTCCTCTTCAGGAGAAATTGCGACTATAGAAGTTGCTAAATTAGGGCCAATCCCCCAATTTATCAGAAACACTGGTTCTCCTGATTTATTAGCAGCGATATTTACAAGACCAGGTAATAGATATCTATCTGATGGCGATATATCTTTCGTTACTTTGATTCCAACATTACCTGCGAACCCGTATTCTCCATTCCAATTTGAAGTATCAATTTTGAGAGTATTATTTCGCTGAAGTAATGTGTGGCTCTTCTCGTTGATAGTAGTTGATATTTGCCAAGTAATCTCAAAATTGAATTCTTTTTGTTTTGTTAAATCTAAATTATCAATCACTAAAGTTGGATATGGAACAGTGTTAGTCATTCTGCCTACAAAACCAACAGGAGCGGCTACTTCCACTTCACTTATATTTTTGATTTTTTCATAGTCAGTATTACTTATTTTAGGCAAAGTTTGCGCAGCAAAATTTGGATCTATAAGTCTTAGCCCACTTAAATCTAATCCAGGGGATATTAGATTCAAGGTATCTGGGGCAGTAACTAAAATATCGTAACTTTTGCGCCAAGATTTTGTTATTACTGTTTCAGCGCGGTTATTGGCACTATGGATGCTAATTGTTGCGGTGAGTAGTAATAATGCGGAAAAAATATAAATTATTATATTTTTTATTCTTTTTGGCGGCGGAATATTGGGAGCTTTCATAGCTTTATCACTTCATCAGCTATTGAAAGTATTAATGGATCATGGGTTGCAATTAATGTTGCGGCCCCTTTTTCCCTATGGGTCTGAATTGCTTTGATTACTAAGTTTGCCGAACGCGCATCCAATGAAGCAGTTGGTTCATCTAATAAAATTAGTGAAGGATATTTGGCTAGCGCTCTAGCAATAGAAACTCTTTGTTTTTCTCCACCCGAGAGCTTTCCGGCTTTAACACTTGCATATCTTGAAATATCTAGAAGTTCTAAATGAGTAATCGCTGATTCTTTAGTGCTTCCTCCTAACTGAACATTTTTTAAAACAGATAAATCGTTGAAAGCTAGTGAATCTTGTGGAGAGTAGCCGATAGAAGAAAATCGATATTCGTGACGGGTGCTAGACGTAAATTTTTCTATATTGTTTCCGTCCCAAGTTATAGCTCCTAAGTTTGGCTTAAGTAAACCGTAAGCTAGTGCAATAGCTGTTGATTTTCCACTTCCAGATCTACCGGATAGAGCAATTATTTTTCCTTCAGGAATAGTTAATGAAAAATTAGACAATACTTCGATGTCGATATCATTTTGCTTAAACCGTATCGTTACGTCTGAGAATTTAAGTTCCATAATTTTCCCTGCGTCATTGTAGGATACATGTAAGTATACAAAAACCCAGCTGTTTGTGATCAGGAGATTTTAAATAAAATAGCGGACTGTATTGCAGAGTCTTCCTATGAGAATGACAATCATCATGTTTGGCTTGATCTAAGAATGGGAGCCAATGGTCATCTTCAACTACAAAGTTCAGATTATAGTTTATACTCAGGTCTTACTGGATATTATTTAGTTCTTCAAAGTTTTCTAAAGACAGTGCCCAGTCCTTCGAAAAAAATCATTTCCGTATCAGTTGTTGTTTCGCATGGGGAAATTCCTGACTGGATTGATAACGTATTGATAATGCCAGTTAGTTGAAGTATAGCGCTGACAGCTCTCAAGGACTAGCTAACTACTGCAAAGATTGGTTCAGAGCGGGAAAACGCAAATTTACTGGCTAAAATTCGCGTTTTCCCGCTCTGAACGAAAGAGATTTACCCCTGCAAGCACAGCCCCTAAG
>JAXFDG010000154.1:0-8155 GCA_034173665.1 Arcanobacterium sp. | reverse complement strand
TCGTGGGTTGCATATTCCTTGATGATTGCATCCTTAGTCTCTTGATCAAGAGCCATATGATTCTCCTTCTGTCTCGTTGCGCGGAGCCCAGGGCCTGTTCTCCCGAGCGATGACTCCCCGCGGCCGATTTTTACGGCTTAGTTAGTCTAACACGATATAACAATTCTCAGAACTCAAGAAGAAGCGACTGCAATCAAGGTCACTAACTAGCGAAAAATCAATGGACTAACTGATCATCCACTGCTTATTTAATCGCTACTTAGAACAGTTCCGACAGTTACCGCACCAGGTTCAAGCCGATGAGCTACAGGAACACCCAATACTTGAGCACAATTTCGCAAATCTTCATCCATCTGATCTAGGAGTTCATCAAGAGAAGAAAAAGTTAACATTGGACGAAGAAATTCAACAAAATCCAGCGCAATCTCTTGCCCATATAAATCTAAATCTGACCGTCCAAGAACATGGGCTTCAACTGTTCGCTGTTCCCCTGCGAATTGCGGATTAGTGCCAATCGATATCGCAGCCGGAAGATGAACCGTTGCAGCAGCTCCAGGAACTGAGGTTACCAACCACCCGGCATATACGCCGTCAGCCGGAACTTCACCCAATTCATCACCAGAGAGATTTGCAGTTGGAAATCCGAGCTCACGCCCGCGTTTGAACCCATGCTGCACAACACCACGAATTCGGTGATAACGACCAAGAATTTGAGCTGCCTGTGCCACATCACCTTGGGCTAATAAGTCACGAATCCAAGTAGAAGACCATCTGCGACCTCGCTCATCACAAAGATCAGAGACGAGAACTACTGAAACCCCAAGTTCAGCGCCTTTAGAAATTAAATATGCACCATCTCCAGCATTATCCTTACCGAAGCGCACATCTTCTCCAACAACAACAGCCTTTGCTTTTAACTGCCCCACTAACTGTTGTTCAATAAATTCCGCTGGGCTTGCCTGAGCATATTCAAGGTTATAATGCTGCACATATACGGCGTCGACCCCGGCAGCTTCAAGTCGTGAAAGACGGTCGGATAATGAGGTAACGAGTTTTAAATTTGAATCTGGATGATGCACTAGTTGTGGATGCGGATCAAAAGTCAGTGCTACTGATTTACGTCCTGTTTCTCGAGCCAGTTTCACTGCTGCACCGAGCACTGCGCGATGCCCCTTATGCATCCCATCGAAGATACCAACAGTAACAACAGTTTCCCCGAATTCATGAGGGATTTCCTCTGGATTACGCCATATTTGCATTACTTTCCGCGCAATCCTAACTGGAGCCGACCTTCAGAGCGATCTTCTGGCGCGCCTGCTGGAGTGTTTTCAGTGCGCACTCCACGACGCTTTCCGCGTCCACCACAACCGCAATTTCCACCACCGCAGCCACCGCTTTGTGTTGGTGCCTCGGTTTGAGCCGACGGCGTGCTTTGCTCTGCTGATTCACCTTGCCCGTGATGAGTGTGCTCGCCATGAATATGACCGTGTCCATGTCCGTGCCCATGTCCATGACTGTGACCGTGCCCACGACCACCGCAACCGCAGCCATGCCCCTGCCCGTGTCCGTGGCCGTGCTTATGTCCATGACCGTGACCTTGTCCGTGGTTATGTCCGTGACCACCGCACCTGCAACCAGCGGAACGCGCTACATTAGTCTCATTTTCTAAAGTTTCATTTAATTCATTACTCATAGGGCTTATTCTAACCTTGCAAGCATGACGAAACCGAAATGTGTTTGCTATTGAAATAATCAAGATCGGATTAGCAATGACTTACCCACAAGGAGCCGCGCAATGGCTCGGCCTGACTTTTGAAGGCGCTGGCTTTACAATAGTCGCAACTACCGCGATGTATCTTGTTTTTCTTTGCGCAACCCGCATTCTTGGGCAGCGACTCCTCGCTTCCTTAACCACTTTCGATACTTTAATGGCACTACTTTTCGGCTCGATTGTTGCCCGTACTGCACTCGGCCCAGTTCCGACCCTAACTACGGGAGTTATCGCTTTTACCACGCTTATTACCTTGCATTTCTTGCTCGGTAAATTTACTAATACAAAACGGGGAGATCTTTTCTTTAACCGTCCGCCGGTACTGCTC
Organism: Arcanobacterium sp.; assembly: GCA_034173665.1. Classification (GTDB taxonomy): domain Bacteria; phylum Actinomycetota; class Actinomycetes; order Actinomycetales; family Actinomycetaceae; genus Arcanobacterium_A. The sequence goes on along the minus strand of JAXFDG010000154.1, from coordinate 6,056 downwards.
ATGGCCGGCTCAGAGATTCTCTCCGAAAATCTAAAACGGACTAATACTACTCCGACCGAGCTCGCCTCTGTTTTACGTGAACGCGGATATCATAGCCATGATGAAATTGCGGCTGTAATTCTAGAACCATCAGGAAAACTATCGGTACTTAACCGCACAAGTAAAATCGATCCGGCAATGCTTACTGGTATCCCCGAAGCCGAACGGATACCCGCCGAATTCATTCGTGGTTAGAGTGCAGGTTTATTCGTGGGGAGGTTTCACTCAATCGATGATACTTTCCAGTAATAGCCTTGAGCCCATTTCCAGATAAGTTTCGAGTTTATCGCCAACTACTTATCGGCTCAGCAGCCCAGCAAGAATCTTGCCAGCAGCTGGGTGGCTATTTAATGGCGCAATGCGATGGAGCTCTTCGCCACCAGCTTCCAGAAAAGCTTCTCGATTAAGCACATCAATCTCATCAAGAGTTTCAATACAGTCTTGCACAAATCCAGGATTTATCACTGCAATCCTTGTTTTCCCGGCAGCAGGCAGTTCTGCCATGCGATCTATCGTTGCTGGGCCAAGCCATTTTCCCGGACCAAACTTCGACTGGAAAGTCTGTTCAACTGTAAAGCCTGGCTCTCCAAATTTCTTTAATGCCTGCAAAATAGCTGCGGTTGTGCGCTCACATTGCTGCCGATAGTTTTCCGGTTCATGTGCTTTACGTTCCGGCACACCGTGATATGACACAACAAGATGGTGGAAGTTATGCTCTTTCCAAGCTTCATTAATTTGCTGTGCATACCATTCAATATACGGATAATAATCTTCCCATTGTGGAATGATTTGCAGATTCATTCCAGTTAAATTCGGGTTGTTTCGTGCAGCTGTGACTTGCCGTTGAATTTCTGCCACCGTAGAGGGGGCATAATGCGGAAAAAGTGGAATAATCTTACAGTTCCTTACTCCCCGTTGAAACATTGCCTCTAGTTGTTCAATGATTCCAGGTTTCGTATAGGTATAGGCATAATCGACGTCGTGGTCCGAGAGTTCTTGCGCTACTAATTTTGTTTGCGCTTCTGTATAAACGGCTAATGGAGAACCTTCTGATAACCAAATCTTTTCATATTGTTCGGCAATCATTTGCGGACGTTTCTTAAGGACAATCTGATTCAATATCGGTTTCCAAAGAAATTTTGGAAAATCAACAACACTCGGATCAGAAAGGAACGCAGCTAAAAATTCACGAATATCTTCTGGAGCGGGTGAAGCTGGGGTTCCTAAAGAAACTAATAAACATCCTTGAGACATATCAGCTATTGTATAGCTCCTTATCTTGATCTGGAAAAGTTCTGCTTATTCGATAAGTCCCGAACCCGGAATTTCTAACCCAAAGCCTCTAATCCAGAGCGGGATATCGCAAAAATACCCCTAAATTTTGCGATATCCCGCTCTGAACTGATTTTTAGAAGTAGATATCTACAACAATCAAGATAGATTCACATAAGCACTTCTTTTACAAAGAGAGTAATAATTCTGGTTTAATCCACTTACCTCGATTAACACAGAGAGAAACTACTGTGCCATCTTCTTTAAAAGCTGCAAATACACCGTCATCGCGCTTTACAATACCCGAAGAACTCGGCAGGACTTTCCGCGGAGTAACGAACCTTCCATGCACTAAATCTGCTGCTTCTGCTTCTGAGACGGTAATTCGTGGGAAAAACTCAAGGCACACTTCAGAGAGTGAAATTACCGGGAGTTCATTCCCTGCAGAAATTTCATTCGCGAGAGTAGCTACTTCCCAAGCATCTTGTACATTCCAAGAGCCCACATCGATTCGACGAAGCATTCGTAAATGTGCTCCGACTTGTAATTTTTCACCAAGATCTCGAGCTAACGCGCGAATATATGTTCCGGCCGATACGCTTACCTCTACTAAAAAACTAACTAAAGGTACGCCGTCAATAATTTCTTCAGAATAAACAGGGTCAGAAATACGCTCAAATCTGTAAACAACAATTGGGCGGGGCGGAAGCTCAACTTGCTCCCCTGCACGCACAAGCTCATAAGCACGCTTACCATTGATTTTCAATGCTGAAACACTTGAAGGGACTTGGAGCTGCGCTCCTGTAAATTCAAGTATTGCTGCATCAATCTCAGCGCTAGTAAGTTCTTTCAAACGTCGAGAAAGATTCCTCTGCTCTGCCAAATTATTTTGATAAATTGGCTCACCTTCAGCATCTTCAGTGGTTGTGTTGAGCCCGAAACAAATTTCTGCCTGATAGGTTTTATCACAACCGGTTAGATAATTCAGGAGTTTCGTAGCTCGACCAATACCAATCGTTAACAGACCAGTTGCCATTGGATCAAGCGTACCGGCATGCCCCACTTTTCGGGTTGCGGCAAGACGGCGTACTGCCCCTACCACGTCATGAGAAGTCGCCCCTTGTGGCTTATCTACCAGCAAAAGCCCATCAGGCGCAGTAAGCTGAGCCCGCGGAACTTCACCCCAAGGTGGAAGTTTCCGCGGGACTCGCTGTACTTCGGTTTTTTGTGGCTTAGCCAAGAGCGCCTTCGTCGTCGGTTTCAAAGTCAGACTCAGCTTCAGCTAACTGAAAAGCACTTTCCGCCTCTGACTCGAATTCGTCTTCCACAATTTCTCGCGGCTTCTTGTACGGATCAGCTTCGCCTGCGAACTGTGCTCCAGCAGCTAACTTCCGCACTTGCTCATCATGAAACTTTGCTGCAATTAAAGCATCTTCAATTGACCGCGCAGTTTCTGGAAGTGCATCAGGCACGAAAGTAAGCGTTGGGGTAAGACGTAACCCAAGTTGCTGCCCAACCTGCGAACGAATCTTACCTTTCGCAGATTCTAGTGCTCGCCCAGACTGACGCAGCTCATCTTCCGAACCATAAACCGTGTAGAAAACTGTAGCCTGCTGGAGGTCACCGGTCACGCGAACATCGGTAATCGTAACCATTCCCAGCCGCGGATCTTTGAGTTTTTCATCAATCATCCGCGCCACAATTTGCTGAATCTGATCAGCTACTCGTGCAATTCTTGGATTTACCATAATTAGTCTCGCGGCTTCTCGCGCATCTCCCAAGTTTCAATGATGTCGCCTTCAGCGATGTCTTTGTAACCTAAGGTGATACCGCACTCGTAACCTTCACGTACTTCGGTCACGTCGTCCTTCTCACGACGAAGCGATTCAATCTCAAGGTTCGCAGCAATCACTGCTCCGTCACGAACAAGGCGTGCCTTGGTACCACGCTTAATGGTTCCCGAGCGAACGATGGAACCAGCAATATTGCCGAACTTTCCAGAGCGGAATACTTGCCGGATTTCAGCGGTACCAAGCTCGACCTCTTCATAGATTGGCTTTAACTTACCCTTGAGTGCTGCTTCAACATCGTTAATCGCATCGTAAATAACGGAGTAGAACTTCATTTCTACACCCTCACGATCAGCTAGTTCAGCAACACGTTCGGCTGGACGAACGTTGTAACCAATGATTACTGCTGAATCAACAGTTGCGAGATCAACGTCAGACTGGGTAATTGCACCAACACCACGGTGAATTACGTTGAGCTGAACTTCGTCTCCGCCAACCTCGATTTCGAGCAAGGAAGATTCGAGCGCTTCCACAGAACCAGAGGAATCACCCTTGATGATAAGGTTCAGATTCTCAATCTTGCCTTGAGCAAGTTCTTCATTCCAGTTCTCAAGGGAAACGCGCTTACGACGCTTCGCCAAAGTAGCGGCACGCTTGGCTGCCTCACGGCGTTCAGCAATCTGACGTGCAGTACGATCATCTTCTGCAACAATTAGCTGATCGCCTGCACCTGGCACGGAGGTCAAACCGAGAACCTGTACTGGGCGTGACGGACCAGCTTCATTGACGCGGTTTCCATGCTCATCACTCATTGCACGCACACGACCATAAGCCGTACCGACGACGATTGGATCACCAACACGCAAAGTACCATCTTGAATAAGTGCCGTAATTACCGAACCACGGCCTTGATCCAGCTTTGCTTCAATCGCAACGCCACGAGCAGGCTTATTTGGATTTGCAGTTGGGGTTACCAAAACATCAGAAGTTGCGACGATTGTTTCGAGCAATTCACCAATATTGAGGCGCTGCTTTGCTGAAATATCAACAAATGCCACGTCACCGCCGTATTCTTCAGCAACTAACCCATATTCGGTGAGTTGTGCGCGAACCTTTTGCGGATTTGCGCCGTCGACGTCAATCTTGTTCACGGCTACAACAATTGGCACATTAGCTGCCTGAACGTGATTAATTGCTTCCACGGTCTGTGGCATCACACCGTCATTAGCAGCAACAACAAGAATTGCTACATCAGTTACGTCCGCACCACGCGCACGCATCTGAGTAAAGGCTTCGTGACCCGGAGTATCGATAAAGGTGATAAAGCGTTCTTCATCTTCCACCGAAACATGAGCCTGATATGCACCAATATTCTGGGTAATACCACCCGCTTCGCCCTCTACAACATCAGCGTTACGAATTGCATCGAGCAACTTGGTCTTACCATGATCAACGTGACCCATCACAGTAACAACTGGCGGACGCGGAAGCAGATTTGCTTCGTCTTCTCCGGCACGTTCTTCTTCAAGATTAATATCGAAAGCTTCGAGAATCTCACGATCTTCGTCTTCCGCGCTCATAATCTTGATGTCATAGCCAAGTTCAGCGCCAAGAAGTTGGAAGGTTTCCTCATCAAGCGACTGATTTGCCGTAGCCATTTCACCCATTCGGAAAAGCACGGTAATCAATGCTGCTGGATCTGCACTAATCTTCTCAGCGAAGTCGGCGAGAGAGGCACCCTGACGCACCCGAACAAGTGTTGAGCCGTCACCACGTGGTACCTGTACGCCAACAAGCATTGGCGATAGCTGCTCTTCAAATTCTTGACGCTTTGGCCGAGAATTCTTGCGCTTTCCACCACTACGGCGACCGAATGCACCTGCAGTCGAACCACCACGAGCCTTACCACCAGAACGGGTAAAGCCACCGCGGAAACCGCCTTGTGCTTCACCTGGAGCTCCAGGAGCTCCAGCGCCGCCACGACCGCCGCGACCGCCACGACCACGTGGATCACTTGGCATCGCCATTGCTTCGCCGGCCATGCTTGGATTTGGCCGAGGCGCATTATTCCGAGGGGCCCGTTCTTCATTTGAACGTGGGCCACGTCCACCTTGAGCTCCTGGAGTTGGTGCTCCAGAACGACGACGTGCATCGCCTTCGCCGCGGCGCTCCATTCCTTGTTTGCTTGCAAAAGGTGAATTACCTGGACGTGGGCCACGTCCGCCTTGAGCGCCTTGACCTGGCTTACCCATTCCTTGTTTGCTTGCAAAAGGCGAATTACCTGGACGTGGAATCCCACGTCCACCTGCTGGACGCGGCGGAGCCGAGTCACGTGAAACTTCTGCGCTTCGCTGTGCTGATCCTGGAGTTGGCACTCCTGGTTTTGCGCTTGGCTTCTTTGCTGATGGTTGAGGCGCTGCTGCAGTTTCAGGCTTTGCCGCTGATTCAGAGTTAACTCCTGCCTCTGAGGCAACTGGAGCTTCTGAATCTGCAGTGTTTACTTCAGATTTATTCACCACAGGTTTCGCAGCTGGCTTCTTAGCGCCTGGCTTTGGTGCAGAAACTACAGATTCTGCACCAACAGAAGTAGTTTCATTAGCAGTTTCTTCTACTGCTGGAACTTCAGATACTGGCTTTGGTGCAGGTTTCGCAACTGGTTTTCCTGCAGACTTTGGTGACTCTTCCTTCTTTACAGCATCAGAAGAGGTCTTCTGCGTAGGTAAGAGTTCAGGATGCTGATCAAAATATTCACGTGCACGACGCACGACTGGAGCCTCAATACTTGACGAGGCTGATTTAACGAATTCACCGTTTTCTTTCAGTACTTCCAAAAGTTGCTTACTTGGAATACCGAGCTCTTTGGCGAGTTCATGTACGCGGACCTTGGCCACAATTCTCCTTCTCAGGTCCGCGCATAAAGATGCGTCAGACCAACTTTTCTTGGCAGCTCATCGC
>JAXFDG010000153.1:0-5257 GCA_034173665.1 Arcanobacterium sp. | reverse complement strand
CGGCATAAATTGCAGCGCGTTGGAGACCTTGGGGAACGTGCAAAGGCTTTAGAAGAGCTTCGACGCGGATTAAGACTAGAACGTTCACCATTGCGAATTGAATGTTTCGATATTTCCCACACTCAAGGCACACACCAAGTTGGTTCAATGGTTGTGTTTGAAGATGGAGTGCCACAAAAAAGTGAATATCGACTTTTTAATATTCGAGGAGCTGAAGGGAAAGGTGCCCGAGATGACACAGAAGCAATGCAAGAAGTGCTTACACGACGTCTGAGTAAGCACTCCAGTCCTGAGGCTGATGCGGTGGAAGTTGAAGACGGAACTAAACCACGGCGTCGATTCGCATATACTCCAGATTTACTAGTAGTTGACGGTGGTCTGCCGCAAGTAAATGCAGCTGCAAAAATCGTGAAGGACTTAGCTCCAGAAATTCAAGTAATTGGATTAGCAAAGCGTTTGGAAGAAGTTTGGATTCCTGGAAAAGAGTTTCCAGTTATTTTGCCGCGCACTTCACCAGCTCTTTATCTCTTACAGTATCTTCGCGATGAATCACATCGTTTTGCAATTAAACAACATCGCAAGAAACGTACTAAAGCCATGACAGTTTCGGTACTTGATGAAATTCCTGGGTTGGGAGAAGAAAAACAAAAAGCATTGCTACGTAAGTTTAAATCAGTGAAACAAATTAAGCAGGCTTCATTGGAAGAATTGCAGCAGGTTTCAGGAATTGGTCCAAAGCTGGCAGCAGTTATTATCGACTCTTTACAAGATACTTAGGAATTGTAAAGTTTTTGAAAATGGCATGAAGCAGGTCAAACGTGGCACCATAAAGTATGAGTGAATTTGCGCATTTAAATGATACTGCCGAAATGCCTTTGGGAATTGCGGCTCTCGATGCTGAGAGTGGTAATTATGAGGGTGTAGTCCCAGAAATTTTGATTATTACAGGAATGAGTGGAGCTGGGCGCACAAAGGCTGGAACAACTCTCGAAGATTTGGGATGGTATGTAATCGATAATCTGCCACCAAGACTCTTGATGTCGATGGCAAAATTAATTACATCTGCAGGATCAGTGCAAAAACTGGCATGTATTGTTGATGTTCGGTCTCGAGAATTCTTTCAGGAATTAATTTTTGAGCTAGATGAATTAAGAGCGGCAAATATTGGATATCGAATTATTTTCTTAGATGCCGATGATGAAACTTTAGTGCGTCGTTTTGAATCAGTGCGTCGTCCACATCCACTACAAGGAGATGGACTACTACTTTTCGGCATTCGTAACGAGCGCGAACTTTTGAAGGATTTACGTTCTCGCGCGGATTTACTTATTGATACTTCCTCGCTTTCAGTTCATGATTTAGCCCGAAAAATTCGTAATAATATTGCCACTGAAGGACATTCCCAAGTGAGTTTTACAGTAATGTCTTTCGGATTTAAATACGGAATTCCTTTAGATGCCGATCATGTAGCTGATGTCCGATTTATTCCTAACCCGTATTGGGTTGAAGAATTACGCCATTTAACCGGAAAGGACGAGCCGGTTCGAGATTTTGTGTTGCGAGTTGATGGAGCGGAAAATTTTGCTACTGGATATGCACAATTATTAAACGGTGTAGTTTCTGGATATGAGCATGAATTAAAGTCATACGTTACTGTAGCTATCGGTTGTACCGGAGGGAAACATCGTTCAGTAGCTATTGCGGAAGAAATTTCGCGTTTACTTCGCGAACAAGGGCTTTCAGTGCGAACTGTGCATCGTGACTTAGGTCGAGAATAAGGCTAACTAAATGTCGCAATTATTTGAACGTAACGGAGCACGCGGGCCGAGAGTTGTAGCTTTTGGTGGCGGGCATGGTTTATCGGCTTCTCTGCAAGCACTGAAATTATTGACCCAAAATATTACCGCAATTGTAACTGTGGCTGATGACGGGGGAAGTTCTGGACGATTAAGAAAAGAACTCGGGGGACTCCCGCCTGGTGATTTAAGAATGGCGCTCTCAGCACTTTGCGATGAAGGGGATTGGGGGCAAAATTGGCGTGACGTGCTTCAATACCGATTCCAATCAGAGGGACCACTAAATGGGCACTCACTAGGGAACCTATTAATTTCCGGGCTATGGGATCTTCATGGAGATCCGGTTGATGGCTTAGATTGGATTGGAAGATTATTAAATATCAAAGGGAAAGTTGTCCCAATGGCAGCTGTCCCTCTAGATATTTCTGCAACTGCGACTGATCCTGAAACTGGGGAAAAAGAAATTATTCAAGGGCAAGTTAATGTTGCTAAATCCAATGCATTAATTGAGTCCGTAAAAATTAGCCCATCTGCTCCACCAGCTTTCCCGGAAGCAATAAATGCGATTGAGTATGCTGATTGGGCGATATTTGGCCCTGGTTCCTGGTTCACTTCAGTTATTCCACATTTAATGGTTCCTCAGCTAAAGCAAGCATTGCTAAGTTCTCCAGCGAAAAAAATGCTGGTATTAAATTTAGTCCCAGATTCCGAAACTTCATTAATGAGTGCCGCTGATTATCTTCGGTCATGGCAAAAACATGCGCGAGATATTCAAATTGATGCAGTACTTATTGATTCTGGAATGACTACTGGAATTTCAGAACTTGAAACAGTGATTAAAACAATGGGAGCACGATTAATTAGCCGGAATATTGCTAATCCTCATCGCTTAGATTGTCATGATCCACTTTATTTGGCTGCGGCATATCGAGAACTTTTTGTACAATTTGAAGGCATGAAGAATTTAGAAATGTGAGCTTTGTTGACGGAATGCATCTTCTGAGTAAATGCAATACTGTAGTTGCTTGTATGTTGATAAAAGCATGAGCAGATGTTCGCTTCATTGCAATTATTTTTGAAAGAAGGAAGGAATGCCGATGCCTGCATTAACTACTGCAGTTAAGGATGAGATTTCGGCGATCTATCCACAATTGGCATCTTCCATGGTTGCTGAAATTTCCACAATGTTCCGTTTTGCTGGCGGCTTGCAGATTAATTCAGGAATGGTTAGTTTGCAAGCAGAGTTAACACATCCTGGTGCAGCTCGTCATCTTTGGGAATTAGTACGCAAAATTTACAATATTGAAGCAGATATGCTGGCTGTGCGAAATTCTATGCGTAATGGCAATCATTATTTATTGCAGATTAATTCAAATGGCGAGCGAATTGCGCGACGAATTGGTTTACTCGACGCCAAAGGTCGGCTTGTACGAGGTTTAGCTCCACAGATTGTAGCTGGATCAAAAGCAGATGCGGCCGCGGCATGGCGCGGGGCATTTCTTGCCCGTGGAACTCTCCTTGAACCGGGGCGGAATGCTTCGTTAGAAGTTACATGTCCATCCCTTGAAGCTGCATATGGTATTGGGGGATTAGCGCGGCGTTTAGAAATTCCATATCGTGCTCGCGAATCACGAGGAGCTTTCCGAGTAGATATTCGTGAAGGTGATGCAATTTCTGCAATGCTTACCAAAATTGGAGCAAATGATGCTGTTCTAGCTTGGGAAGAGTTACGAACTGAGCGTGAAGTTAATGGTGTTGCTAATCGCTTAGCCAATTTTGACGACGCGAATATGCGCAGAAGTGCGGATGCGGCTGTAGTTGCAGTGATTCGGGTAAAGCGCGCTTTTGAAATTCTTGGCGACGACGTGCCTGAGAATCTTCGTGAAGCTGGTAATTGTCGAATTGCGTATCCTGAAGATTCTCTAAATTTGCTAGGAGAGCGACTAAATCCACCTGCAACTAAAGATGCAGTTGCAGGTCGTTTACGCAGATTGAACACTATGGCTGATAAAAAAGCTGCAGAACTAGGAATTCCAAATACTCTTGATGCAGTAGAAGAGATTGAAAAAGCTGGACGAATCGCACAATAAAATTCCGCTGCATCATAAATGCATATTCAATGCTGTTTTTGTGCCATAGACCTCTTATTATTACGAGTTCGTACGCTATGTGTGAAAGCATATACAGTTCGTCCTTTAGTCCTGTCGATTTTCTGGAAAACAGGTTAAACTGATTCATGGATCGAAACGCTTCGGCGTTCGTGAAATCGCTTAGCTTCGTTAAGCGAGAAAGTCTCATACTACGTACGCCCTGCGTACAAGGAGGATCAGAGTGACTATTCGCGTTGGTATCAACGGATTTGGCCGTATCGGCCGTAACTTCACCCGTGCAGCAATGGCTGCTGGTGCAGACTTCGAGATTGTTGCAGTAAACGATCTCACCGATAACAAGACTCTTGCACACTTGCTCAAGTACGATTCAATCCTTGGCAAGCTTGAAGAAGAAGTTACCTACACTGACGAAGCAATTTTCATTGGTGGTAAGGAAATTAAGGCTCTTGCAGAGCGTAATCCAGCTGACCTTCCATGGGGCGAACTTGGTGTAGACATCGTTATTGAGTCCACCGGTCGTTTCACCAATGCAGAAGATGCAAAGGCTCACATTGAAGCTGGCGCAAAGAAGGTTATCATCTCCGCTCCAGCAAAGAACGAAGATGCAACTTTCGTAATCGGCGTTAATGAAGGCGATTACGATGCTGAGAAGCACAACATTATCTCTAACGCTTCTTGCACCACTAACTGCCTCGCACCTTTGGCAAAGGTTCTTCACGAAAACTTCGGTATCGTAAAGGGTCTCATGACCACTGTTCACGCTTACACTGCTGATCAGAATCTTCAGGACGGCCCACACTCCGATCTTCGTCGTTCCCGTGCAGCAGCTCTTAACATTGTTCCAACCAAGACCGGTGCAGCTCAGGCTGTGGCTCTTGTTCTTCCAGAACTTAAGGGAAAGTTCGATGGATACGCACTTCGCGTTCCAACCCCAACCGGTTCCGCAACCGATCTTACATTCGAAGCTTCCCGCGAAGTTACCGTAGAGGAAGTAAATGCTGCAGTTAAGGCTGCTGCCGAAGGTGAGCTCAAGGGTATTCTTGCTTACACCGAGGATCCAATCGTTTCGAAGGACATCGAAACCGATCCACACTCCTCAATCTTCGATGCTGGTCTTACCAAGGTTATCGGCAACCAGGTTAAGGTTGTATCTTGGTACGACAACGAGTGGGGCTACTCCAACCGCCTCGTTGACCTCACCGCTTTGGTAGGTTCCAAGCTCTAAGCAAATTTAGCTAATTTGATATTGGGTGTCCGAACTGAGCTTTGGGCACCCAATATTATTAAAAAACGATAAGGAAAAGTTTCATGCGAACTATTGATTCCCTTGGAGATCTCGCAGGTAAGAAG
>JAXFDG010000152.1:0-4713 GCA_034173665.1 Arcanobacterium sp. | reverse complement strand
TATCGCACACCTTCTGGAGTCACAATAGTTGTGGTATTTCCTTTATCCACGACGACGCAACCAGTTTCTCTTGCTAATGCTTCTGCTGAATTTTCAGATAATTCTAGGAGTTGACAGAGCCGGATAAGTTCTCCGCGGTGCGGGGTAAGAATTAAAAGCACACCAGCATTTTGTGCAAAGTTACGCAGTTCTGGGTCAAGTATCCAAGGCATTGCCCCGCCGTCAAGAATTACCGGCAAGACTCGAGCCTCTTCAGTATTTTCACTGCGTAAAAGATGATTTTTCAAAAGCTCTTTACATAGTGTTAATTCAGCACAATCTGCATGGCTCTTAGGATCAAGAACAGGATATCCCGGCCCAAACACCAAAGCTGTAAATTTTGCTGAAGCCAGAAAATCGGAATCTGCTATCAACTCCTGAGTCTCAGCTTTTATTACTGCTTCTGGCACCTGTGCAAGAACTTCTCTGTGAGCTTCTCCATAGTATTGCAGCATTCCCAACCCAGTGTTTGCCGCAGCTTTCGCAGCTAACACCGCCGCTCCAGGAAAATCGGCGCTACCTGCAAAGAGTCCTAATACGCCGCGACTATATTTATGTTCATCCCGTTGCGGCACAAACCAATAATCAAGAAAATCGGAATTTTCAAAAACTTCCAGGCTCGGATCTTGCGGAAGCACCCGTTCATAGCCCAAATCAATAATTTCCACTTCGCCAACTATCGCAGCTGCCGGGTCGAGAAAAAGTCCTGGTTTCGCACAGCCCATCGTAACCGTTACATTCGCTGATAATACCGGCTCTGAAATCTCCCCTGTATCTGCATTAACTCCAGAAGGAAGATCTACTGCGTAAACTTTTGGCTCTTCCGGAAAAGTTAATTTCAGCTGAACCAGTAAACTTAGCCAATTTGCATACTCGCCGCGAACCGCCCCTTTAGCTCCGATTCCAAAAATTCCATCAAGCCAAATTCCAGCATCAATAGCTAATTTCTCAATCTGCTCAGAGCTTGGATTACGAAATATCCGCACACCACTACGAACGGCAAAGTCAAGTGCAGACTGGTGCACGTCGTCGGAAATAATCGCTACAACTTGTAATCCTCGCCGGGAAAGGTACCCTCCGGCGAAAAGAGCGTCTCCCCCATTATTTCCGGATCCGACCAGTGCCAGCACGGTTGAACCCGGAATCCGCTGCCCTGCTTTTCGTAAATCGCGAAGAACTCTATTCGCTAATCCGTAAGCTGCCCGTTCCATTAACCTCTCACCTGCTGCTAGCAACGTGGCATCAGCAGCGCGAACATCGGCAATCTTAAAGGCTCGAATCATAGCTTTATTCTACTACGCAAAAAATCTGCACATAAAGACACCAAAAACCAGTAAAAAGGTGGGTTATTCGACTGAATAACCCACCTACACCGATTTTGCATTAATTAATTTTGTTACTCAACGGTAACAGATTTCGCTAAATTACGTGGCTTATCAACATCAAAGCCCTTCAGCGTTGCTAACTCAGCTGCAAAAATCTGTAACGGCACAATCGTTACCAATGGCATCATTAATGTTGGTGTTGAATGTGGCACGCGAATAATGAACTCAGCCAAGTCATCCACTGCATGATCTTGATCTTCAGCAATTGCCACAACTCGTGCCCCACGTGCCTTCACCTCTGCAAGATTTGAAATAACCTTTGAGTGAAGTAACGGACGTCGTGGAGTAGGAACAATTACGAAAACCGGTAACCCTTCTTCAACGAGCGCGATTGGCCCATGCTTCAACTCGCCAGCTGCGAATCCCTCAGCATGAATATAAGCAAGTTCCTTCAGCTTCAAGGCTCCTTCAAGCGCAATCGGGAATCCGACATGACGCCCAAGGAACAAAACTGATTCCACTTCCGATAACTGCTGAGCCATTGCTTTAATCTCAGCTTCTTGTTCAAGAACCTGATTGATTCGCTCTGGCATCTTCCCAAGTTCTTCAAGATAGGAAGCAACTTCATCCGCAAACTTATTGCCGCGAAGTTCTGCCAGATATAAACCAAGTAGATATGCTGCAGTAATTTGTGCAGAAAAAGCTTTTGTGGAAGCAACTGCAACTTCCGGACCGGCATGAGTGTAAAGCACGGCATCGGCCTCGCGAGCAATAGCAGAACCGAACACATTCACAATCGCTAACACTCGAGAACCTTGCTCAGCAGCATGACGCACTGCCATTAAGGTGTCCATAGTTTCACCGGATTGAGAAATTGCAACTACAAGTGTCCGAGAATTAAGAATCGGATCTCGGTATCGGAATTCATGCGCCAGCTCCACCTCAACTGGGATACGGCACCAATGCTCAATTGCATACTTCGCGACATGACCAGCATAAGCTGCAGAACCGCAAGCAACTACAATAATCTTATCGATTGCGCGAAGTTCTGCTTCATCAATACGCAGCTCATCAAGTTGCAGCATCCCATTATCAGCTAATCGCCCCAGCAAAGTTTCTGAAACCGCTCTTGGCTGCTCATGAATTTCCTTTTCCATGAAGGTGTCATATCCATCATGCAAAGCTGCTTCAAAATCCCAATCGACTTCATAAACCTGCGGTTCAACTGGATTGCCTGAAAAATCAGTAATCTCCACTGAATCAGGTTTTACATAAACCATTTGATCTTGATCAATTGCGAGCGCTTGCCGGGTGTACTCCACAAATGCAGCCACATCTGAGCCCACGAAATTTTCACCTTCGCCAAGCCCAATAACTAGTGGAGAATTACGGCGTGCAGCTACTATTTCCGAAGGACGATCCGCCGCGATTGCCACCAGCGCAAAAGAGCCATCAATCTTTTTCAGCACTTCACGCATCGCAGCTGGTAAATCACCAGTTTCGGCATAAGCCAAGCCAAGCAAGTGAGCTACTACTTCTGTATCAGTATCTGATTTAAAAGTATGCCCGGAAGCAAGTAGCTCGTCGCGTAAAACTTTATGATTTTCAATAATTCCGTTATGCACAAGAGCGATATTCCCCTCTTGCGAAAGATGCGGATGCGCATTCTTATCGCTTGGACCACCATGCGTAGCCCAACGAGTATGCCCGATTGCATTAAACATATCCGCAACAGGTTCAGCTTCAATAGCTGCACGAAGATTATCTACTCGCCCAGCTTTTTTCCGCAATTGAATTCCCGATTCTGCATCCACGGCCGGAACAACTGCAATACCAGCTGAATCATATCCACGGTATTCAAGCTTGCTTAAACCGTCTAGTACAAATTCGAGTGCGCGCTGCGAATTTTGCGCTGCGCCAACATATCCAACGATTCCACACATAGGGATAACGGTAGTAGATTTTTCACTAAATTCAGTAGCGGACGCACTCACAGCGTAAAATGTGACGAGTCTGCTTATTTTCTCCAGTTAAGGTTAATTTTATGAATCTGTCAGAATCTCTCCGCTCGCAATCGCGTCCCGCTGCAGATTCACCCTATCTGCGGATTACCGCCAACGATTGGCGCGCTTTAGCTGCACACGCTCATCTTCCGCTTACTGCCGACGACGTGTCCCGCCTTGCCGCCCTTGGTGACCCAATTGATGCAGCTCAAGCAGACGCCATTTATCGACCCTTAACTGAGCTCATTCAAACTTATTTTTCCAACACGCAACGGGTACGCCGCGAGTCTGCAAAATTCCTAGGTATTTCTGAGGAAAAAACTCCTTGGATTATTGGTATCGCTGGTTCTGTGGCAGTCGGCAAATCTACAGCTGCCAGACTTTTACGAGAGTTGCTCTCTCGATGGAGCGAAACCCCCAAAGTTGATTTGATTACTACGGATGGTTTTTTGCTCCCAAATGCTGAATTAGAAGCACAAAATTTAATGACGCGAAAAGGTTTTCCAGAATCCTATGACCGGAGATCTTTGCTAGATTTCTTGGCTGCGGTTAAATCGGGGGCGCCGAATCTGAAAGTCCCAATTTACGACCATGTTACTTACGATATTGTTCCTGGAAAAACTCTCACGGTTGATCGACCAGATATTTTAATTGTTGAAGGATTGAATGTACTCCAGCCGCCACGACTCTCTGCATCGGATGGAGAATTTAGAGCAGTTTCGGATTACTTTGATTTTTCAATTTATCTCGATGCTGCCGAATCCGATTTAGAATCTTGGTATTTAAAGCGGATTCACAAACTGCGCGAAACCGCTTTTTCTGATGACCGTTCCTTCTTCCGCAGATATGCCCACCTGTCAGAGGAAGAAGTAACCGAAATGGGCACCAATGTGTGGCATTCAATTAATTTGCCAAATCTACGTGAGAATATCGCTCCCACAAGGAATCGCGCCACCGTAGTTCTTTCTAAAGGATCTGATCACAGCGTTAAAGAAGTTTGGCTGCGAAAACTTTAAGAGATAACTACCTCAATCACGCGATAAAAGGGCACAACATTAAGGGAAGCTCACACAATCAGGATGACTCGCACATTAAAGGTGGACTAGCACTCTTTAGTTTAAAGGGTGGGCTGGCACTCTTTAGCGCCTACCCACCCTACTATAAATCTCTGTTGAAACTAGAGCGCTAACTTCTCCCGCACGACATCGGCAAGATATTGCGCACACCGATCAGCTTCTTCCTGTGTAGCCGCTTCAACCATGACGCGAATTAACGGTTCAGTGCCAGATGCGCGCAATAGAACTCGACCTGTTTCACCAAGCTGAGCTTCGATATCTGCCACCTCA
>JAXFDG010000151.1:0-4695 GCA_034173665.1 Arcanobacterium sp. | reverse complement strand
TCCAACCAAGCGTACGATCAGTTAATTCAGGGTCCCAGCCAAGATGTATTTCTGCTTCGCATTGACTCAATAATTCTTCTGATACTTCCACATCATGAATCAATGAAAATTGTAAAAAATCATCAACTTCCATACAAATGTCATTATCAAACCTATCGCTTTCAATGAACCCTTGAGCAACACCAGGAAGTCTATCGAAAAGGTCATTATTAAGCACAGTAAGTAAACGAGTTATGCGTGCTTCCAATTCTGCTCTTCCCTCCAACCTTCAGGTATATCTTTTAATTCGGGTCCATTTTCACCATTAATTATACGTTTTTACCACCTACGAAAAATGCCGAACGAAATTTTTCATAGTTTTCGCCATATTCCGCGACTTCTATTAAGCTACCATCAACAATTTTGCGAGTTATTAATCTATCCCCATCAAGTCGATATTTCTCGGGAGGCAACCAAGTTTCCATTACTTCATCGAGTGCTTTTTCATCTGAGCAAGTGAAATCAAACTCTGTCTTTTTTAGCCAACCTCTACCAGGTCTATGCCTGCCTTTATACTCAATGACTCCAGGACTTATTACTTTTCAACGCGTCCAGAATTTTCGCTTTAGTTTCGTCATTCTACCACGGAGGCACAAATAAAACTCCTGCAATATCAACGAAAAATCGGTATTGCAAGGGCGACTCAAATCACCAAAGGCATCACTCTGGGTGATCGGTTTCGTCGAACTGACGCCGTTGCGCCTCCAGCTGTGTCAAACGCGCAAAAAGTTCTTCTTGCCGTGCATCCCCTTGTGGAGTACGGAGCATTTCTCCACGAATTTCAGCAATTTGCCGCATAATTCCTTGACGAATCAAGCCCATCATCACTCCGCGTACATAGGCCCACATTTTCTCTGGGTCACGTTGCGGGATTTCTTCAGCTACTAACTGATGCACAGCTTTCCGTTGAATCTCGCCACAGTTACGCAGAACTTCTTGCACAAACCAAGCATTAGCCCGCGATTCTGCCTGAGCTTCATCTACGCCTTGTGCTACTAGTTGCGTGAAATGTTCCTGGAATGCAGCCACAGTTCCGGCCACCATAATCGCATCGTGAACAGTTTGATAAGTCGGCGTAGTAAATACTTGACTCGTAAAATAGTGCGCATTCGCCGCGAACGCCATCTTTGGTAGCTGCAAAATAATCTGCATTGCGGCACGCTCGTTGCGCTCAATATGATCAGTAATTTCTGAAAATGGTTTCAGAACCGCTTCATATAAGGCTTCCCCGGTTTCCTCACCACTAAACTGAGAAATTTGCGCTGGCGCATTCCCCATCGCCGCTCTCTGAGCTGCCACTGCCTCTGTAATTACGGTTTCATCAATCCCGATCCACCCGGAAGTTAAGTTTAAATATTCTTGGCGGAGAACTGCATCTTTGATCTGCGCTAAAATCGGCACACAACGGTGCAGTCCAGCAGTTCGACCTTCAGCAGTCCCGAGCGGTAAATCTGCTAATAAGCTCTGCAAAACAAAAGCAAAAAGTGGTTGCCGATTCTTGATTAAATCAGCTACTGCTTCGTCTCCGCGCTGCAGACGAAGTTCGCAAGGATCCAATCCTTCAGGTGCGATTGCGACAAAAGTTTGTAGCCCAAAACTTGCATCATGTTCATATGCTTTTAGTGCAGCCTTCTGACCTGCAGCATCGCCGTCAAAAGTGAATACCACTTCCCCGCCGAAACTCTTTCCGTTATGCAACACCATCGCCGACGACGCCGTCCGTGAATCCCCTAAAAGGCCTCGAATCAGTTTTGCGTGTTCAGCACCGAAAGCTGTGCCGCAGGTTGCTACTGCAGTTGTGACTCCCGCTAAATGAGCCGCCATCACATCTGTGTAACCCTCAACCACTACGACTTGTTGCTGCGCAGCAATATTTTTTTTCGCTAAATCAAGACCATAAAGCACTTGCGATTTCTTATAAATTAAGGTCTCTGCAGTGTTCAAATATTTCGGGCCTTGATCATCATCACTAAGTTTCCGAGCACCAAATCCAATTGGGTCTCCAAGCGCGGAATGAATCGGCCACATTAGCCGCCCCCGGAAGCGATCATAGATTCCGCGATTTCCCTGCGAAGCTAATCCTGCAGCAAGAATTTCCTTATCAGTGAATCCTTTTTTCCGCAGCACAACTAAAAGGGAATCCCAAGAATCCGGGGAATACCCGACTTGGAATTGCGCAATTGCTGCGGCATCAAAACCACGGTCGGCAAGAAATTTTCGCCCAAGAAAAGCTTCCTCAGTATTTAACTGTTCAATATAAAAATCTCGCGCGATACGATGTGCGTCAATTAATCGCGAACGCTTAATTTCAGCATCTTTTGGCTCGACTTTTCCGCGTGTTTCTTCGTATTCAACTTGAATTCCGCTGCGTTGTGCCAAAATTTCAATTGCTTCGATGAACCCAACGTGTTCAATTTTGCGAATAAATTCAATTGCATCGCCAGATTCACCGCAGCCGAAGCAATGCCAATGATTATGGTGCGGGCGCACAGAAAAAGACGGCGTCTTTTCATCGTGGAATGGACACAGACCTTTTAACGTATCTGTACCGGCTGTTTTTAGTGTTAAATATTGACCAATAATTTCGTCAAGGCGAACGTTTTCCTTCACCTCTTCGATTGTGCTTTGTTTAATGCTTTTGGCCATGGGTCTATCTTAAACGGTTGACGGCGTGGAAACTACTGTGAACAGTTAGTTCCGCAGCATCCCACAAAGACGCGCATGCCACATTCTGGCAGACTGATCAGTAAGTGAAGCAATTTGATCCATCACTACTCGATTTCGATCTGCATCGCTCTCTGCGCTCTTCCAAAATTCACCAAAGGCTGGTTCAAGATATTCTTGCGGATTTTCATTAATCGCATCAAAAAGATCAAAAATAATTGTGCGCTGCTCAAAATAGGTTGGTTCATTTTCCCGAGGAGCCATCACGAAATGCACAGCCATCCCTTTTAAAAGCGTAATTTCTGCAATTGTTTCTTGTGGGATAATCACGCTTGCGCGGTAGCGAGTCAAAGGTTCAGCCCCAAATTCTGCCCTAGTTGCAGCAGTAACATTGAGAATAAATCTCCCAATTAAATCCGAAGTTAAATCTTTAAGTTGAGCAAGGTCGCGTATTCCGCCGAAAAATTCAGTCGGCCAAGTCGGCATTTTTGACAGTCGCTCAAAAGCAGCTACTAGCTCTTGCGCAGTAACTCTCGCACCATACCAAGATTGCGTTTGGGTAATCAGCTCTTCTGAAAGACCACTCGTGCGAAATTCTTCTGGCCGAATTGCGCCGCGAACGATACCGTCCTCCACATCATGAACTGAATACGCAATGTCATCAGCAAGATCCATCATCTGAGCTTCAATGCACCGTTGCGGACCACGATTTTCATGTGCCCACGTAAAGATTTCTTCATCATCTGGGTAGGCACCAAATTTGGGACTCGCATCCCCTTTCGGCCCAGCAAAACGTAACCAGGGATATTTAATGACGGCGTCAAGTGTGGCTCGAGTCAAATTTAAGCCTGCAGAGGTTCCATCTCCTCGAAACCTTTTTGGTTCCAATTTTGTGAGCACACGAAGTGTTTGAGCATTACCTTCAAAGCCACCAAAATCTTTTGCGACTTCATCAAGTGCGCGTTCCCCATTATGTCCGAAAGGCGGGTGACCAATATCGTGACTCAGGCACGCCGTCTCCACAATATCTGGATCTGCCCCAAGGTTCGTGGCAAGGGCTCGACCAATCTGTGCCACTTCTAGAGAGTGAGTTAAACGCGTGCGAATAAAATCATTAGATTCTGGTCCAAGAACTTGAGTTTTCGCGCCAAGACGGCGCAAAGCTGCAGAATGCAAAACGCGAGCACGATCTCGTTCGAATTCACCACGATGTGAATCACCCTCACCTTCTGGCGCAAAGCGTTGTTTATCTTCAGCTAGATACGTTCCAAGCATTTAGCCCCCACTGATTCCGATTTCTGCTTCTTGAATTTTAGCGCGTTGATCCGCATTAAGCTGGTGACTTTCGAGCCAATGCTCTGGCAAGTGTGGGCGTTTTGGACCTCCCGCACGTCCTCGTTTGCCTTGTGCAGACTCTGGATATTCTTGGCTTAAGTCAAGCACATCTAAACGTTGCCGCAGCTCTGCTAGCGTAGAAACTAGGGCGAGCGCATTCCGGTGCTCTCCCCCGACCGAAAAACCACGCAGATACCAGGCAGTATGCTTACGCATTTCTCGTAAAGCTTTCAATTCATCATTGAAATGAGCCACCAAAAGTTCGGCATGACGCATCACAATATCGGTAACCTGAGCCAGATTTGGATGAAATTCTGCACTCCCACCATTCAATGCCGCCGCTAGGTCAAAGAAAATCCACGGCCGCCCCTGACATCCGCGCCCCACTACTACACCATCACAGCCTGTTTGTGCCATTACTTTTTGCGCATCTGCAACTTCAAAAATATCGCCGTTACCGAAAACTGAAATCTTCACGTGTTCTTTGAGCGTCTTAATTGCATCCCATTGCGCAACGCCTGAATAATGCTGTTGGGTGGTGCGCGCATGAAGTGTAAGCGCTTGAATTCCTGCAGATTCAGCAATCTTTGCTACGTCAAGAAAAGTTTCATGCTCATCATCAATACCGATCCGAATTTTTGCCGTCACTGGCACGAC
>JAXFDG010000150.1:0-32244 GCA_034173665.1 Arcanobacterium sp. | reverse complement strand
GTTGAGGCTTTCTGCAAGGCAGAGTTTGCTAAACGGGCAACTTTACGTCCAGATGAAAGCGCTAAGCCGCAGATGTGGGAGCGGAAAGACACGAATGTTCCACAAGCTGTGCTTGACGTCTTTGCAAAACGCGAAGATATCAACGTCGTGCTTGGAGATGCGGATCCAGTGGTTTTGAGTCATAAACCAAAGCTTTTACCGTTCCTGGACGATTTCGCACAGATTGTAGGCGTAAAAATGACGACTACACCTTTTGCGAATGCTGTTTTTACTCAGGACGCGGTCTATTATTTAGGTCGAGATTTAGCTGAAGCTCAGGCAATTCGAATGGTTGTGCACAAGAATGCGATTACTGCCACGATGGCTCGTTCTTTTGCTACCAAACCGCTGAATCTGTTCGATCGAATCTTAATGAATGCCGTCTTTAAGCTGAAGTATTCGAAGTTGAAAGATAAAAAATAACATAGGCGGAAATCAAAGAATTCATTGACCTAAAACACGGAAAACCGCAGGGCAAACAAAGAAAGTCACGACGTCGACTACACTAAGAGCTATGAGAAAATTACAGGCTGAAATTATTGCCGAACTAAAGGTGAAGCCTGAGATTGACCATGCTGCTGAAGTAGAGACGCGCGTGGCTTTCTTGTGCGATTATTTACGAGCAACACGAACTAAAGGATTTGTGTTAGGGATTTCTGGCGGAGTTGATTCAACACTCGGCGGTCGTTTAGCACAGTTAGCTGTGGAGAAAATACGTGCTGACGGCGTGGATGCGCAGTTTATTGCAGTTCGACTTCCATATCGGGTTCAGAAAGACGAAGCTGATGCGCAAGCCGCATTAAAATTCATTGCTGCAGATCGAGTCGTTAATTTTAATATTGGTGATGCTGCTGATGCGGTGGAGAATGATTATTTCACTGCACTTGGGTCAGAAATTTCTGACTTTAACAAAGGGAATGTAAAAGCACGTCTTCGAATGATTGCGCAATATGCAATTGCCGGTGATGCTGGAATGCTTGTGCTTGGTACAGATCATGCAGCAGAAGCTGTTACCGGGTTTTATACGAAATTTGGTGACGGTGGGGCTGATATTATGCCGCTTGCAGGCTTGAATAAACGGCAAGTGCGTGAATTAGTGGCATATCTTGGTGGGGCAGATGCTGTGGTGAATAAGGAACCTACGGCAGACCTGCTTGAAACCAACCCTGGCCGGGCAGATGAAGATGAGCTTGGGTTACGGTATGAAGATATTGACGCTTATCTTGAAGGTAAAGAAGTGTCAGAAGAAATTGCTGAGAAAATTGAAGCCTACTACTGGCGTACTCGACATAAGCGAACTACGCCAGTAGTGCCGACTGATACTTGGTGGAGAGCTTAATCCTCGGATTTGAGAGATTAGTTCTGATATTTTTCAGCGCCTAGTTCTCAGATTCCTCACTGAGCGGGTGGGTCATGAGATAGGTTACAGAACCTACCAACCCACCCCATACAGTGAGTAACGAAACTATGAGCATTACAGTTGCTGTTGCAGTCATGATTATTCCTTTGCGGCGTCGATAAGGGAAACGCCTGAAGCGGGTTGCTTATTTTGCGGTGAATCATTGTATCCACCAGCAGATTCAATACCGTGGTATTTCATTGGGTCATAGATATCTACGAGGCGATACCACTTCGCGAATTGCAAAGCTAAGGCAACGATTAGGACTAGTAATATGACTAGCCAACCGAAGAGCAAATTAAAGCTGCCGGAGTATCCGCCATAAGGAGTTTTCACAAGATCAATTATGGTTGCGATGAGCATGTAGCCGAGAACGATTGGGACAAGGAATGCCACCACGTATTCCCACCATTTACCGATCTGAAGAGCAGAGTTATAGTTCAAGTGAGCGCGTAGAATCGGGAGTCGCTTGAGATAGAAAGCGCAGATGATACAGGTGAAAATTGCGCAAGAGATAATGCCGATTTCATTAATGTATTTATCAACTACGTCGAGCGCATATAAACCGTTGGAAGTTGAGAATAACAAAATAGAAATAGTTCCGGCTGATGCACAGATAGTAATTGAGGCTGCTTTATGTGAAAGCCCAAACTTTTCCTTTAAGGCAGAGGTAATTACCTGTAATAAAGAAACAAGTGAGGTAAATCCAGCGATTACTAGTGAGCTAAAGAAGATTACGCCAAAGATCGGTCCGCCTGGCATCATCGCGATTACTGTTGGGAAAGTAATGAAACTCAGGGTTGGGCCGGTAATATTCTCCAGTTCGTTAATTCCAACATTTTGACTTGCCGCCATGAATCCAAGCGTTGCGAAAACGCCGATACCAGCAAGAATCTCGAAAGATGAATTGGCAAATCCGGCAACTAGACCTGTCGGAGTGATATTTGAGCGGCGCTTGAGATAGCTCGAGTAGGTGAGCATAATTCCAAAGCCAACAGAAAGTGAATAGAAAATTTGCGCATAAGCGGCAATCCAAACCTGTGGATCAGTTAATGCTTGCCAGTTCGGTGTGAAGAAAGCATTTAAGCCGTCCATTGCGCCATCAAGGAATAGAGCCCGAATAACAAGAGCTAAGAAGATTACTACAAGGAGCGGGATAAAGATTCGATTTAGTTTTTCTACACCTTGTGCAATCCCTTTAGACATCACAAAAGCTGCAGCAACCCAAAGTGCAAGTAAGGGGAGGAAGATTCCGAGTATTACGTGCAGATTAAAACCTGGGGTTTCAGAAATTTGGAGGAAATCTTTTAAGAAGAAAGTTCCGGCGTCCTCTTTCCAAGCTAAATTGAGTGAGAAGATAATGTAACGGATTGCCCAGGCCAGAATAACGGCATAGTAAGTTACGATTACGAAACACACGAGAACTTGAATCCAACCGGCGAATTCTAATCGTTTTTTCAGACGACGAAATACGGTTGGAGCTGATCCTTGGTACCGGTGCCCAAGAGAGTAATCGAGAAGTAAAATTGGAATACCCGCAGTAAGCAGAGCGACTAAATATGGGATTAAGAACGCTCCGCCGCCATTAGTGTAAGCCACACCGGGAAATCTCCAGATATTCCCGAGTCCGATTGCTGAACCAATCGCAGAAATAATAAAACCAAATTGACCAGACCATCGTTCGCGTGGCTCAGTCCCTGTTAATTGTGCAGTAGTTGCCATTTTTCTCTCCAATAAAATTCCCAGAGAATAGCTAACTACTCTTTTATTAATAAGGCACGCTTGTCCAAATTTTGGATATCTTTAAGGGGTTAGTCCTTTTGATGTTTTCCGCGGGATTTAAAGTTTGTTAAGTTGTATGGCTTTGGAAGTATCCAGCGATATTTACGGGCAGCTAGACCAAGAATTGCACAACTAATAATTGCGCTGCCCATTCCGATTTCGTAATATCCTGCTAGCTGTAAGAATGCCATTTGCGTGGCGGCGATGACTGAGAAAGTTGCGTAAAGAGGGTGTCCGCCAAAAATAGCAGGGATTCGATTCACCATAATATCGCGAATAATTCCACCACAGCAGGCGGTAACTACCCCTAAGAAAATAGCTGGAACAATTCCAAGACCAGCTGAAATAGCTTTAGAAGCACCGGTTGCTGACCAACATCCAAGAGCCAATACGTCCCCTAATGCTAGTCCACGTTGCCACCATTTTGATTCCAGCGGAATGAAGTAAGCAATCGCAGAAGCGGTGAATGCTCCTCCAAGGTACCAAGGATCAGTAAGAGCGACAGGGAAACCAGTT
The DNA here is from genome assembly GCA_034173665.1 of Arcanobacterium sp. GTDB lineage: Bacteria > Actinomycetota > Actinomycetes > Actinomycetales > Actinomycetaceae > Arcanobacterium_A. Next base: position 28,508 of record JAXFDG010000150.1, on the reverse strand, counting down.
CCGAGCATCATGTCTCGGAAAAGACCACCCCCAAGGGCGGTGCACGTTCCCAATACTAAGAATCCGATAATGTCGAATCCGTGTTTTCGCGCTACGGCAGCTCCGAGTAAACCGTTGCAGATAACACCGGTAACATCAACTATCCGAAAGAGCACATCTGGATCCATAGCAAACCTTTCGAAAGATAGTTCTAGACTTAATTCTGCAACTAGGCCTTGAAGCTGACGGTGTTATTCGAAATAATTTTACTGCCCGTGGCAAGAGCTATTTACGATTCGGTGAGTGTTAGCTTTGTGATTTGCTGGGGTGATTAGTCAGAAACCCAGGTGCTGAGTGTTTCTTGATATACCGCTGCATCTTGGTCTGAATGAACCGAGAAGACGACAAGATCAATCTTGTCAGTATTTGAGCGAAGCCAGTTCTCGGTTTCTTTCAAAGCAATTACGGCAGCTTCTTCAATCGGGAAGCCATTCCATCCTGTTGCAATTGCTGGGAAAGCAATTGATTTAATATCGCCCTTCTCTGTCGCAAGGTTAAGTGCATTGCGATAACAATCGGCAAGCATTCCGCGTAGTTCGTGGGTGATCTTACCGTCAGAGATTCGTGGCATATGGGTATGGATAATGTACTTTGCTGGAAGTCGATAACCACGAGTAATTTTCGCTTGCGCTGGCTCTTCAACACTTCCTTGGAGTTCGATGATTTTCGCGCAATCATTACGAAGCCATGGACCAGCTTGTGCATGAACTACAGAATCAAGGCAGCCATGTAACGGGATATCACACCCAGTTAATTCGGGAAGAGATGTGTTAACCACTGCATCAACTACGAGCTGAGTCATATCGCCGCGGTAAAGTACCACCTGATTTCCATTAATGAAATCGCATTCTGGCATTTGTTCGGTAATCCGACGGAGGTGATTTGCTTCAACACGCCCCTGAACACCGCTCCGGCGATATAGCAGGGTGTTAATCGCACGTGAAGTGATTGGGTCAATCACGCCAGGTTTCCGAATTGATAGTTCAGCGAGGAGCCATCGCATCAGACCTTCATCGGTAGAGAGATGAGCCATCGATGAAGTGCCGGTATAGTGCTTATCTTGCAAACCGCTCAATGCGGTCATTAATAGATCGTAGTCAGATCGAGTATCGTCGAGTGGGATTGGAAATTCTTTATCAAGCTCGATTACATCGCGATAATCAGCTAGTGTGAGCATGAATTGCCTCTTTCTTTTAACCTACTTATAGCCTACCCTGAAAAGGGTCTCTAGCGGTTATCGCGGTAAGATATTTAACAACTACTGCAATAATTCACATTTCTTGGAAGTAAATTTACTTACAAACTATTGGATTATTTACAAACTATTGGAGCGAGATTAGTGTCAACCATGCAAATTCGTGAAGTAACTCAGAAAGTTCCAGCTCCACTGGGACGGATTAAGCCGGGTTTCGCAGCAGTTATTGCAACTGATGGGGCTTGTTCCGGGAATCCCGGCCCTGGTGGCTGGGCCTGGGTGGATCAGAAAACAGGAGAATTTGCGTGCGGTGGAGCGAGACAAACCACTAATAACATTATGGAATTAGTGGCATTTAAGATGGCTTTAGAGTATGTTGGTCCGGAAATTGATGTGCTTTTCCGTATTGATTCTTCTTACGTTATTAATTCAATTACGAAATGGGCCCCAGGGTGGCGGCGTCGCGGATGGCGAAAAGCTGATGGGAAGCCGGTTTTGAATCAAGAATTAATTGCGGAAATTCTTGACTTGTATGAATCTCGTACTGGAAGAACAGAACTGGAATGGGTAAAAGGGCACAGTGGTGATGCGGCAAATGAATTTGTTGATTCACAAGCAGTGAAACAATCGCAAGCACAAGCTGAAGGGCGAAATGAAGTGCTTGCAAGTTCGGCCGCGGTTACGAAGATGCAGTATAACATCTCAAAACAGGCGAGATTACAAGGAAATCAGGGTCTTACTCCCTCTTTGCCAGCAAATTCGGATGAATCGCGTGCCGAATCAGGTATTACAAATCAATCTGGATTAAGTGTTCCAAATCAAGTGGAGCAAGGATTTTTATTTTAGATATGACTACTTAAGATATAGCTGCAAGTTCCGCTACAGCAGTTTTAATACTTTCAGCAAAAACTTCCGGAGTTTGCGAACCGGCTAAGCCGAAACGTCCACCCAGCACATAGAAGGGAACCCCTTTAATGTCTAAAGTTTTGGCATCACGAATATCGCAACGGACGGCATCTGCAAACTCTCCAGATTCAAGTTGATCTCGAGTTTTCGCCGGGTCTAACCCAGCTTCTTCGGCAATCTGAAGCAAAGTTTCAGTATCGGCAATATTTAAACCTTCTGAAAAATAAGCCCGCATTAAACGCTCAACCATTTCTCCACCAAGTAGAGCTGCTTCTTCGGGGGTATTTCCAGCATCTTTAGCCGCATAAACAAGTTGGTGTGCTAGGAATGAGTTTACGGGCTGCACTAGGTTCCATTGATAATCGAGTCCAAATTCGGCACCTAGTTCGGAAAGTTTTGTTAATCCAGCTTGCGCATCTTCAGCGGTACATTCTTGGACATCGCAAATATGTTCTACTAACGATTCAACGGGAGAACTCGGCGCATCTGCGCGTAATTGATATGCATGGTATTCAACGGCAACTTTCTTGCCTGAAAGTTTGATTCCCGCTGCAAGGCGTTGTTTTCCGAGCCAGCACCAAGGGCAAACAATATCGCCCCAAGCATGAATAACGATTTCATGTTCCATAGAGGTAACCCTAACAAAAAATGAGAAATGTTAGAATCTTGTTATGTCAAAAATGAATACTTTTCCGATAGCAGATAAACGTCCTATTATTCGTAATTTTCACGGGGATGAATTTATAGATAATTATGAATGGCTTCGTAATGCTCCTGAAGCCGAGGTCCATGCCTTGGTTCAGGCAGAAAATAAATGGTATGAGGACCGCACAGAACATTTAGCTGCAATGCGTGAAAAGTTAGTAAGTGAAATGGCTGCGCACACTCAAGAAGATGATATTTCTGTACCAGTAGCTCAAGGTGATTATTGGTATTGGACGCAAACTTGGACTGGTAAGAGTTATCCAGCCATGTATCGAGTTTCTCGGAAAGATTACCCGGAGCGTCCAGACCCACTTACACTTGATGCGGTTAAAACGCTTGTTTATGATGCAAACCAGCTTGCTGAGGGGCTCCCATTTTTTGCGATTGGAGCGATGGCGTTTAGTCAAGATGGCAAATATTGTGCGCTCGCAATTGATAGTAGCGGTGGTGAACGTTTCCAAATCCGAATTCATGAGGTTGATACCGGATTTATTGTTGACGACGTGGTTACGAATACCTCTTATAGTCTTGCCTTCAGTGCTTCAGGTGAATACATTTACTACACTCGTGCAGATGACGCTTGGCGGACTTATCAGATGTTACGTCATCGAGTGGGAACGAATACTGCTGAAGATGTATTACTGTTCCAAGAAGACGACGAGCTTTATACGATTGGTTTTGATGCATCGACAAACGGGGAAGCACTTGTGCTCGGTGCTGTTTCAACTTTAACCCGAGAGTTTTGGGTTTATGACTTAAATAATGTTGATACTGCTCCGTATTGTGTGAGTGAACGTCGTCAAGGCTTGGACTATACAGCCGAGATTGGTGATGGCTTTCTGTGGATTGTGCACAATCTAAATAGTGCAGACTTTGAGGTTGCTGTTGCTCCACTTGGGCATTCGACTCCTGAAGAATGGCATTCTGTTTTATGCGCTGAAACCGGGGAACGGATTTCTGGCCTCTCCGCTTTTAAAGATTTTGCTGTTGTTTCAATGCGGGCAAACGGATCCTCACAGTTGGTTATTCTGCGACCAGAAACTTTAGTTGTGGATACTGCAAGCGGGGTAGAGACTCAAGCAGGCACGGCGTCGGCGATAAATAAACCAAGCCAAGTTACTGTTGAGGTGATTCCAAGCGAAGAAACTGAAGCAATCGAATTTGCGGCAAATAACGACTGGAATCCGGATGAGTTACTCTACACTGTGGAATCGTTGATTAAGCCACTTACCGTGATGAGTTATGACCTTGTTACAGCAAAGTCTACGCAGTTAAAGCAGACTCTGGTTCCGGGTCATAATCCAGAAGATTACGTTGAGTATCGTGAATGGGCAACAGCGAAAGACGGGACGAAGATTCCGGTAACTGTGGTGCATCGTCAGGATTTGCAGCGTGATGGGAATAATCCAGGATTTGTTTACGGCTATGGGTCTTATGAAATTTCGATGGATCCATGGTTTGACGTGGCAGGCCGGTTAGCAATTATTGAGCATGGTTTGGTTTATGCAATTGCCCATGTGCGTGGGGGTGGTGAAATGGGCCGCGCTTGGTATGAGGGCGGTAAGTTTATGAACAAACCAAATTCTTTTAGTGATTTCGTATCTGCCACAGAGCATCTTGTGGAGATTGGATTAATTGATCGGAATCGAATCGCGGCAGAGGGACGTTCTGCAGGTGGCTTGCTGATGGGTGCGGTAACGAATTTGGCTCCAGATTTATACCGTGTCGTGCATGCGGGTGTACCATTTGTTGATGCTTTGACGACGATTCTTAACCCTGATCTTCCACTTACCGTTGGTGAGTGGGAAGAGTGGGGTAATCCAATTGAATCTGCGGAAATTTATGCTTGTATGAAATCTTATTCGCCATATGAAAATATTGCGGCGCGTGAGTATCCCGCAATATTAGCAACGACCTCGATTAACGATGTGCGAGTAAGTTTTCTTGAGCCTTTAAAGTGGGTTTCACAGCTTCGGGCAACCGTGACAAATGATCCACTAGAGCGACCAATTGTGTTGCAAACAGAGATGGTTGCTGGTCATGGTGGTGGCTCTGGCCGATATAAGCGTTGGGAGAATCGAGCTCATCAGTTGGCATTTATTTTTGACCAGCTAGGGGTGACGATAGCTGAAGGCTAATGGTCGAGAGCGGTAACTGAAACTTTCTCGGGAGCCTATGTGATGGCCCTATGCATCAACAATTCACATATTGGTGGATTATTGATTCGTGGGGCCATTTAAAATTTTGAACTGCTAAATTTTAGAGTTTATTAGTTTCTAAATCTTCACTAGTTGCTACATTGTGAATAGCTAGTGCGGTTTTGGCAGCGAGACTTGCAACAATTGGTAATTCAGCGTGGAAACTGACTGATTGATCGTCTGGATTTCCGCATAAATCGGAGATTGCCCGAACTGCAATAAATGGAATTTTAGCTTTGTTGCAAACCTGTGCAAAAGCTTGGGTCTCCATATCGGCGGTAACCGCTTCAGGGAAGAGCTCTCTAACGTCTCCGACATTTTTTTCGGTGACAAAAAAGTCGGAGGAGGTCATCGGAGCGAAGCGGAGGGTATTTTCTGGATTTGAAGAATTTTCGTCAGCAAATGATTTGGCATCTTGCAGGTTGGTGTTTTGTAGACTTTGCGCAATCTTTAAAAGTTCGGCGTCGGCAGTAAAAACTGGAGGTTCGCCTGGAACTTGACCGCGAAGATAACCAAAAGCAGTTCCGTCTGCTCCGCTATTAATGTACTCAGTTCCAACGACTACCTGTTGAACACGAGAATCTGGGCTGAGCCCCCCGGCAGAGCCAAAACAAATCACTCGCTCACAACTATGTTCTTTTAGAACGCTGGCAAGTGTTGCTGCTGCATTAACCATGCCAATACCGCTGGTGATGCAGAGGATTGGTGCAGATTCTAAGAGTTTCAGAGGAAGGTCTGAACTTTCTTCAGAGAAAATCTTTTCTTCAGATTTAAGAAGTGTGGTTAGTTCTTTCATTTCGTCTGCCATTGCGGCAACAAAAATAGTTGAATAGTGCGTCATTCTCTCTCTTAACACTTTGGCTAATACTGCTTAATGGATTTAATGCTAGTTAAAATTTAAACGGCTAGTGCTGCTGAAACTTAAATGAGTGGTGCTCTAAATCTTAAAGATGCAATAGTGTGAAAACTTAGAGTTTGTTATTTACACTTTGGGCATAAGCCCCAGAAAGTAACTTCAGCCTCATCAATTTCAAAGCCATGTGAATCAGGCAGAGAAAGGCACGGAGGTTCCCCAATCACGCAGGCAACATCAATGATTTCATAGCATTCTCGACAAATTAAATGATGATGGTTGCGTTGGTGCAAAATTTCATAGCGAGATACTGAACCAGCAGGTTCGATTTCTCTTACGATGCCACTTTCGGTGAGGGCATGAAGGACGTCGTACACTGCCTGAGTTGAAACAGATCCGAGGTGCTGGATTACTCCTTGACGAACGTCTTCAGCGGTTGCGTGCGGATTCGTTGAGAGCACAGTAAGTACTGAAATTCTTGGTTTGGTTACACGCAAACCGGCACGTTTCAAAAGAGCAGCATAGTCAGGAATCACAAATTCAAGTCTGGCACTGTTTTTCACTGATTTGCAAGCTTTCTTGCAAAAGAATTTTAGAGTTTCTTTGCGGAAATAGAATATTTTTCATTTTGCCAAGACCTGTGACCTATCTGTTTTAAATTTTAGTCATAAAATTACGGTAACCTAAGCCTCGCTGCTGAGTGTTAAGTGCTTTATTGACCACTGTGTTTTGACATTGAAATGTGTCTGGTTGGAGTTGTTGGACACGCCGATAATTTGAACACGCCGGAGGTTTGGGAAGTTGTTTTGAGTGAGAAACGAGAGTTTTCGTGAAAGTTATCCATTTTTGTGGATAAACATATTCACTTTTGTGGACATGTGGTTAAGTTTTATTTATGCCTGTGGATAACTTGTTGTTTGGCGGGTAAATCTCGCTTATTTTTCTGAGCTTTAAAAGATTTTCAAAACGATTTTGAAAATCTGATAACCCTAACTGGAAGACTGTATCTATGGAAAGCGAGTGGATTTTAATGTGGTTTTTGCGGGATTTATTTTTGTAGCTACTTTTGGATTCCACAGACTTTTTTTGCTCTTCCACAAAACCGATGAAAGAGCAACTGGAATATCGTGAGATATTCCGCCAAGGCACACCATCTAGTGGTCTAACAGTTTTGTGGCCACTAGGTGTAGTGTCTATATTCGTATCGCCCCCGATGGGGGTTTGCGAGAAAACTGATGAAATTATGGAAGGAGACCGCGATGAGCATTACCGTTTACACGAAGCCTTCCTGCGTTCAGTGCAACGCAAGCAAGCGTGCATTGGATAAGTATGGACTGGAGTATTCTGAGGTTGATTTAACTCAGGATGAGGAGGCTTTAGCGACTGTTAAAGCGCTCGGATATCAGCAAGCTCCAGTTATCTTTGCTGATGGCGATCACTGGGCGGGTTTCCGGCCAGATAAGATCAAGGCCCTCGTAAAGGTTGCAGAGCAGGTAGCTACCGCTTAATTAGTCTGAAGCAAGGTTGCCGGGGTTAGGTTTAACTCCGGCAACAATTGCTAGTCACTAAAAGGCAACACACTCGAATCTTGATATTGATGGTTTCGGTGTGAAATTAAAGGTGAGATTAGGAAGGTTGAGATTTAAATGGTTCATCTCGTTTATTTCTCTTCAGCAACTAATAACACTGCACGCTTTGTTGAGAAATTGGGATTTTCAGCGCAGCGTATTCCATTGCACGCAAATGAACAACCTTTGGTGGTTGATGAACCTTATGTGTTGATTGTGCCCACCTATGGAGGCGGAAATCATCGTGGTGCAGTGCCAAAGCAGGTAATTAAGTTCCTCAATGATGAACGCAACCGAAATTTGATTCGGGGTGTTATTTCTGGTGGAAACACTAACTTTGGCGAAGCTTATTGCTTGGCTGGAGATATTATCTCAGGCAAAACAAAAGTCCCTCATATGTATAAATTTGAACTCTTAGGTACACCGCTTGATGTGCAAAAGGTTCGTGATGGATTGGAAGAATTTTGGACACAATTTTGACCGATATTGGCGAGGAACTTGCAGATCCAGCCCTTGATTACCATGCGTTGAATGCTCAATTAAATCTTTACGATGAGAATGGTCAAATCCAGTTTGATGCAGATCGTCAAGCAGCACGTCAGTACTTTTTGCAGCATGTAAATAAGAACACCGTATATTTCCACGATCTTGAAGAAAAGATGGAATATCTCGTGGAAGAAGGGTACTACGAGAAGCATATTCTTGATCAATACAGTTTTGACTTTATTAAGAGTTTGTACAAAGAGTGCTACGCACATAAGTTCCGCTTCCCAACTTTCCTTGGAGCTTTTAAGTACTACACTTCTTATACTTTGAAGACTTTTGATGGAACCCGTTACCTTGAGCGGTATGAGGATCGTGTATGTATGGTTGCCTTAACTTTGGCTGAGGGCAATGAAGAGCGTGCACGTGAATTGATGACCGAAATAATTACCGGGCGATTCCAGCCGGCTACCCCAACATTCTTAAACGCAGGTAAGGCAGCACGCGGCGAACTTGTTTCTTGTTTCCTTCTTCGTGTGGAAGACAACATGGAATCAATTTCCCGCGCTATTAATTCTTCACTTCAGCTTTCAAAGCGTGGTGGAGGGGTGGCTTTGAACCTCTCAAATTTGCGCGAAATGGGTGCACCAATTAAGAAGATTCAAAATCAGTCTTCCGGTGTAAATCCAGTAATGAAGCTGCTTGAAGATGCTTTTTCCTATGCAAATCAACTTGGAGCACGTCAAGGTGCAGGTGCAGTTTATCTCCATGCACATCATCCAGATATCATGCGTTTTCTTGATACGAAGCGTGAGAATGCTGATGAAAAGATTCGAATTAAGACTCTTTCACTCGGTGTTGTGATTCCAGATATTACTTTTGAACTCGCAAAGCGTAATGCAGATATGTATCTGTTCTCCCCATACGACGTAGAACGCGTTTATGGAGTTCCGTTTACCGAAATTTCAGTTACCGAAAAGTATGAAGAAATGGTAAATGATAAGCGGATTCGGAAGTCAAAGATTAACGCGCGGCAGTTCTTCCAAACGATTGCAGAAATTCAATTTGAATCGGGCTATCCATATATTGTGTTTGAAGATACGGTGAATCGTCTTAATCCAATTGATGGACGAATTACGATGTCGAATCTTTGTTCAGAAATTTTGCAGGTTTCTGAACCATCAGTATTTGAAGCTGATCTTTCATATAAAACTATCGGCAAGGATATTTCTTGTAACCTTGGATCAATGAATATTGCGAAGGCAATGGACTCTCCTGATTTTGGAAAGACTATTACTACTGCAATCCGTGCTCTCACTGCAGTTTCCGATCAGTCCGATATTGCTTCTGTGCCTTCAATTGAACGCGGTAATCGGATGTCGCACGCAATCGGTCTGGGGCAAATGAATTTGCATGGATATTTGGGGCGTGAACGAATTCATTATGGTAGTGAAGAAGCTTTAGATTTTACGAATATCTATTTCTATACTGTTGTTTATCATGCAATTCGCGGATCAATGGAAATTGCGAAAGAACGTGGAGAAACTTTCCATAATTTCGAAAAATCTGATTATGCTACTGGTGTTTTCTTCGATAAGTACATTAACGAAGTCTGGGTACCCCAAACTGATCGGGTAAAAGAACTTTTTGCTCATATTCATATTCCAACTCAAGATGATTGGCGAGAGTTGCGAGATGAAGTGCAAAAGTACGGAATGTACAACCAGAATCTCCAGGCAATCCCGCCAACTGGTTCAATTTCCTACATCAATAATTCAACCTCATCAATCCACCCAATTGTTTCCCGGATTGAAATCCGAAAAGAAGGAAAGATTGGTCGAGTATACTACCCGGCAGCATATATGACTAACGACAATCTTGAGTACTACAAAGATGCTTACGAAATCGGTGCCCAAGCAATTATCGACACCTATGCAGTCGCTACACAGCACGTAGACCAGGGTCTTTCGCTAACTCTGTTCTACCCAGATACTGTGACCACGCGTGATGTGAATAAGAATTATATTTACGCTTGGAAGAAGGGTATTAAAACGCTTTACTATATGCGTATTCGTCAGGCTGCGCTTGAAGGAACTGAAGTTGAAGGCTGTGTTTCCTGCATGCTCTAACTTTGCCGGTAAAGCAATGCTAATAATTTAGCTAACGCAATCTGTGTCGATAAGGGATGGTGGCTAGATAGTGAATCTATCTAGCCACCATCCCTTATCGACACTTTTAGTTTCAGAAAGTAAGTCCTAATAATTCAGAAAAGAATTAGGTTTATAGGATTCTTTCTGGATTTTAATTTTGAGTTAGGACTTCAACTTTAATCTCCGGTGTTGATTTAAGAATTTCAGAATTTTCACTTGTAGCTTTGGAAGCCTCAGAATTTTCAGGGGATTTGCCCACAAAATCTGCAAACTTACTTAAAAGGAATTCGAGTGGTCCTTTCTTTAGCGCTAAACGCCACAGAGAACAGAAAGCCAAAATGGAAAGGGAAACAAGGGTAAAGCCATTGAGATTTTCACTGGAAATCCATTCCGGTCCGTATCCAATAAACACAACATGGGCAACATAAGCGGTAAGAGCCATTGAACCGAGTGCAGCAATTGGATAGAGCGCATAACGGAAGAATTTTTGCCCGAGGAACAGTAAACCAACTAATGCTAATGAAACTCCGATACTGCCGAGAATTTCAAAACTGGAATTAGTATGCGCAGATGCATCAAATAAAGAATTTAAAGTTGGTGGAATAAACTTTTGGTTTTCTTCTTCCCAGTTCATACTGGAGTCGGTACTATCGAAAGATGCACCGAGGAATAACTTATTTTGCAGTTCGCTGAGAGTAATCGTTTCTTGCGCATCAATAAGTTTTTGAATTGTGCTTACTTTGTGGTTTAAAGTGCTTTTAATTTCTTCTTTTGTAGAAATTAACGCGGAAGTATCGAGTGTTTCATCGTAGAAGCTACCGTTATTGATATCTCCTAATCCGGAACTTATTTCGCCGTCGGTAGAAGATGAACTAGAAATTGAAGAATTGAGGTCTTCATAAGGGAAATCAGGTTTTGCGAAACTGTGTGTAGCTCCCCAGGATGCAAGGTAAGCAAGGGTTGCAAGTAGTACACCGCCGATGAGCATTTTCTTGTGCAGTTTTGAGCTGCTTAGATCTAGGCGGCCAATTCCCATACCGACTAGTACAGGGCTCATATAGGCTAATCCAGGGTAAACACCTGAAAAGAGACCTGTGTTCATCATGGCATTTGGCCCGTCAGCACTGCTGAACCATCCAAGGCTCATTTCTAAAGAAGTAAGGAACTGAACAGCTACCGGCCCGAGAATTCCAAGTGTAAAACCAGAAATTAAAAGAGTTTTTGCCGAAAGATTTACAAATAAAATACTAATTAAAAACCATAATGCGTAGTATCCAAGGATTACAGAAATTGGATGATCGAAGGTGAACAAAAGCATTGTGATAAACAGTAGGCCAATTGCTCGTCCAACGATTCTTAAGCGTGCCGAATTCATTACTGCACCGGTATAAGCTTTATTTCTTCCGGTGATAATAGAGATTGAGATACCCGCTAAGAAAGTAAAGAGCAGCGCAGAACGCCCATGTGGAATTTGACCGAAAATTTCTCCAATTTTTGTTTCAGGAATAAAGAGGGCTGTATGTGCCCAAATCATGCCGATAATAGCGAATCCGCGTGCGATATCTAGCGCAACTAGGCGTCCAGAGTATCGAGTTACGGTATTAAGTGTGGTTTGTGAACCAATAGTTTCAGTACTCATAACCACAATCATACGGAGGGGGAATGAATGGGTTGTAGTCCTGTAGGGGGAACTTTAAGAATTATTGGAAATTGTAATGCGTTCAAGGAGACTTACAACGTGAGCACGAATTTCTTCAATGATTTGGCGGACTTCATCAAGTGATTTTTCGTACGAATCTGTTACTTCCCAATCCTCACAGTTAACTCCAAGGAAGAAAGGGCAAGATTCCCCAATGGGACATCAGAGTGTTTTAACAGAGTTTTGGCCTTTAAGCCGAGTTTTATCGAAATCGAAATATAGATAAAGGAAAACCCCCGAAACTCTTAAAGTCCCGGGGGCTATCTGCGGAGAGTGCGGGATTTGAACCCGCGATGCAGGATCACTACATACTGGTTTTCAAGACCAGCTCATTCGGCCGCTCTGACAACTCTCCTGATGTATCGCTTTTGCGATTATGCCTAATGATTCTAAATGATTGATGAGAAAATTGGAAATTAAGGTAGCATTCCAATATAGGTTGGAATCACTCTTAGTGATAATTGACTAATTTTAAAGAAATCGAGGAGTGCCTGAATCATGTTCGATGCCTTCCATTTGGAAAGAAATTTCCGAACCTTAGGAAGCGGGAACTCCTCTATGAAAAACTTATTCTTTAGGCAGAAATTTTTTTCCACCACGGTATTTTTTATCATTACTTTTTTCTTGCTTGTTTCTACTGTTTCTCCTTTTGGGGTAACTGCAACCGCACAAGATTTTGGGCTGACCGTATCAACACAAGTAACCCCATCGGCACAAACCGAAACCAGGCAAACTCAACCGGCAGATACCTCCGTTCAAAAATTAAATACTAGTGAAGACCTTGTTCGTGAGCCGATTCTTTTTATTGGAACAACGGGAGTCGGCCCAAGCGATTTAAATATTTTGAATACGGAATTAGAGTCTTTGTTGCAGGGGTATTCTTTTGCTGCTCTTTCTCCGCGTTCAGTAAATCCACGAACTTGCCCAAGTGAGGGCTGGATGTTGTTACGAGTAAACGGGGATGTTTATGATCGCATTTCAAGCGATGAAGGCTTCCGGGTTACTGAGGATATGTGTGCTCCCGTCACTTTAAATCGAGTTAGTGAACGTTTCTTAAACGAACCAATTACGGCTCAAGTTGAGGGATTTAGCCAACATATCAAAGACATTTCTTGGCCAGAATTATCAGAACAGAATTCTCCTTTTTCTTCTTCGTCATTAGCAATCGGGGTTAGTGCAGCTCTTCCACTTGCTGATAAAACTGGCACTGTGACGCAGTGGTTGCCTTATCCAAGCGATTTTCTGCAAAGTTCGCGAGAGTATACTCAGAGCTATCTTTCGAGTATTTTAAATAGTGCCAAAGGCGATGTATTTATCGATATTGGTTCGGTGCGTGGACGCAATGAACTGCTTACCGTACTTCCTGGGTTGAGTCGAGTCCAGGCTGAATTAATTAATGTTTTAGTAGCAAATTCTCTTACTGAAACCCCACGAAAAGTAGTTATTGCTTCGCTTGCGGATCAATGGAACCAAGCGCAACTTCATTTCTTTGCCACTAATATTGTTGCTCCCGTAGAACAAGTTGCTGGGGTTTTACATTCGGAAACGACGCGGGCTAGTGGATTCATTACTATTGCTGATGTGCGGAATCTGCTTGCGGGCGATGTTTCTGCTTTTACTGCACAACCGAAATTGCAGATGTCACAAGCTCTTGTAGAAATTAAAGATTTTGCAGCACATTCTTATGCGGCCCGAAACTCTGCTTCATCTTGGTATTCCACTTTTAATTTCATTGTAATTTCTGCAGTAATTGCTTTTGCATTATGTTATTTAATCCGTCCGGCACGTTCTGGAGCGAGTTGGGGAGCTCCAAATTGGATTTGGAGGATTATTGCTTTCTGGAGCACTTTTGCTTTTGCTTGGGTGCCGGCAGCACTAATTTTGAACCTTCTTCCCTGGTGGAAGTTAGTTCAAGTTCGCCCCACAGTTGAATATTATGCGGTTGGATTGACGGCGATTATTGCAATCACGTTGACGATTCTTGTTCGCTTTACCAAATATCCGATACCAATTTTAGCTGGGCTAGCTTTTGTAATTCTTGGTGTGGACATTATGCTTGGTTCACTTCACCAACGTAATGGTTTTATGGGCTCTTTAGTATTGACTTCGCGACGATATTACGGGATCTCAAATAGAACTTACCTAATTTTAATTGCGGCCGGTTTGCTTTTGCTTCTACCGGTTATTGCTCGTTATTATCGACGCCGCCGCGCACTTTTCGCAGTATTTAGTGTCGGAATTTTGGCATTATTAATTGATGCCCTCCCGAGCTGGGGCGCAGATTTTGGTGGGCCACCAGGTATCGTGGCAGCTTTCGGTCTTGTTGGAATATTGGTTGCAGGAATAAAATTCCGGATTTGGCATTTGCTTCCGTGGATACTTGTTTCAGTTGCAACTATGGGCTTAGTCGGTTGGCTTGATTCTCGTGGTAGTGCTAATTCGCATATTGGTCGGTTCTGGAGCAGCCTCGGATCAGCAGAGAGTGTTGCTCTTGTTGCTGGCAAGATTCGTGACGTTTTACGGTCTTTCACGGGACGTCCGGATATTTTGTTGTTGCTTGCCGTATTAATTATGGCAACTATCGGACTTTATTTTGGTGCGAGATGGTTGAACCGTCGCAGCGGGAAGCATCTTCCAGCAATTATCGAAGCAACTTCGGGGCCTGGATTCTTAGCGGTAGCATTAGGGATTCTAACTGGTGTCGTAATTGCGGTTCCAGTAAATGATTCTGGAGCAATTATGTTGAAAGAAATGTTTTATATTGCGAGTCCAGCTTTAGTTGCATTAATGAGTGACCAAATTGTTAAGGCTAGATCTGGTCAAGATGAAGTGCAAACATTAATTTCTTAATAATGCTTCAAGCACTAATGCTGCACCGTCATGCTGCACATCAGCTGTTTGAATATTAGCCCATTGCGCCACATACTCTGGAGCATTTCCCATAGCTACTCCGAGCTTTGCCCAGCGAAGCATTTCACGATCATTTCCTGAGTCTCCGATAGCAACAGTGTTCTCTTGGGAAATTTTCAGGGTTTTTAACACGTCTGCAAGACCAGTAGCTTTTGTAATTCCCTTTGGTGAAACATCCATCCAAGCAGACCACCCAACAGCGTATTCCACACCATGCAGTCCAAGTTCTGCAATTTTTGTCAATAGTTCTTGTGCTGATAACTCCGGAACTCGCACAGTTAAGCGTGTTGCTTCCGGATGCGATAATTTCGCTAAAGGTACGATAATCGATTCCCCACTCAATTCACCGGGCGGGAATTCAGCGGTAATTCGGCGCATGTCGTCGATACTTTCAACAGCCATAATTGCAGCGGGAAGTTCCCGTGAAAGAATCTCAATATCGGAACTCGGATTAAAAGTATGTGCCTGCAATAAAAATACGGGCGGATTTTCTTGTCGAGCAGTTGGTGAAATCTCTCGTAAAGTAGTTTCCGAATGCGCTTTCCTGGTATCTCCTACTGCGAGAACAATTGCACCGTTTGAACAGACGGCGTATCCAGATTCGATTCCGAGTTGTTCCATGGCAACCTGCGCACCAACAATACCGCGTCCAGTGCAAATAACTAAGTTTGTACCAGCAGCAAGATGTTCTTGCACGGCCGTTATAACCCGTGGGGAAACGCTCATATCGTGATGAGTCATCGTCCCATCGAGGTCTACGGCAATGAAAAGTTCCGGTCCAGCTTTCGGGAGTTGATAATCCCGAATCGTATTAGAAAGCAGTTCTTTAAGGTCCAAGAATTAAACCATATCTGGTGTAATTACTTCACGCCCGCCAAGGTATGGTCGGAGTGCTTCTGGGATATAAAGTGAACCATCTGCTTGCTGATGATTTTCAAGCATTGCCACAAGCCAGCGAGTTGTAGCAAGAGTACCGTTCAAAGTAGCTACCGAATTCGTGCCTTGCTCGCTGCGGAAACGTGTATTTAGGCGACGTGCTTGGAAAGTCGTACAGTTTGAAGTAGAGGTAATCTCCATGAAGCGGTTTTGAGTTGGCAGCCAAGCTTCGCAATCAAATTTCTTAGCGGCTGATGATCCGAGGTCGCCAGCAGCAGTAACAATAACGCGATATGGGAGCTCGGCTTTGGCAATCATTTCCTCTTCCCAAGCCAAGAAACGTTCATGTTCTTCGCGTGCTTCGGCAGGGTCACAGTAGGAGAACATTTCAACTTTATTGAACTGATGTACGCGAATAATGCCACGGGTATCTTTACCATAGGATCCGGCTTCACGGCGGTAGCAAGTAGACCAACCCATATAGCGCTTTGGACCATTGGAAAGATCAATAATTTCATCCTTGTGGTAGCCAGCAAGCGCAACTTCAGAAGTTCCGGTCAAGTACAGGTCGTCAGCCGGAAGATAATAAATTTCATCGGCGTGTGCCCCTAAAAAGCCGGTTCCACCCATAATATCTGGATTTACCAAAGTTGGGGTGGTGAGCATCTTAAAGCCATATTTTTCAGCCTGATCTGCGGCTGCGGTCAAAAGTGCCAGTTCTAAGCGCGCACCGAGCCCTTTTAGGAAGTAAAAGCGTGAACCTGAAACCTTGGTTCCGCGAGCCATATCAATCAACTCTAAACCTTCGGCAATATCGAGGTGATCTTTTGGTGCGAAACCTTCAGCAGCAAAATCACGAATTGTGCCAACTTGCTTCAGCACCTCAAAATCCTCTTCGCCACCTTGAGGTACGCCGTCTTCAATCAAGTTTGGCAGCTTATACATTGCGGTATTAAAAGCTTCAACTGCTTCATTTGATTTCGCTTCGAGTTCTTTAACTTGTTCAGCAAGTTCTTTTGCTTGTGCCAGAATGGCTGGACGGTCTTCAGGACTAGCTTTTCCAACAGTACGTGAGAGCGATTTTTGTTCAGCGCGAGCATCTTCAAATGCTTGGAGAGCAGTACGGCGAAGTTCGTCCGTAGTTAAAATCTCATCAACAATTGACTCATCAGCTTGACGGGCACGCTGAGAAGCGCGGGCAACATCTGCATTTTCACGAAGGAAGCGAATATCAATCATATAAACAAGGATAGTCCTTTTCTTTCACTTGAAGCCAATCTTCGTTAGGGTGTAAATATGCCTTTCCTAAATTTAAGTACTGGTGAATTATTAATCCTGATTTTCCTTAATCTCATTACGATGTTTTTGGTGGCATTGTTTGCGATTTGGGTTTGGCGAAGATTTTCCCAAAAAGCTTCTTCAACTTTGTTTGACGGAGCGAAAAATAATCTCATTTCCGATGCAAGCTCCGAAATATCTGCACCAGGATTTGTTGCCACGCAGGCAGACATAGCTGTTCAGGAGGCAGAAGTGAATCTACCTCCGGGTGCCCCACACGTCATTTACAATCCAAGTAAAAACGCAAATTGGGAAAAGTTACGGAAAGTCATTAATAACAGTGCTTTAAATGCGTCTTTGCCGGAACCTGTTTGGCTCGAAACAACTGTGGAAGATCCTGGGTTCGGACAAGCTAAGGCGGCGATAGAAGCTCGCGCCTCATTAGTTATTGCAGCTGGTGGAGATGGTACGGTTCGTCTTGTCGCCGAAGCTCTTGCTGGCTCAGAAACACCATTGGCGATTGTTCCGGTTGGTACGGGTAATTTATTGGCGCGGAATTTAGATTTGCCGATTAACAACGTTGATGAAGCAGTAATGATTGCTTTTACTGGAAAGGAAATTCCACTCGACTTAGGATATGTGGAAGTTCCAGAACCGGAGGAAACTGCACCTTCTGTTTTAGCAGCAGAGGCAGCTAATGCTTCAGCAGCAGAAAAGAAAAACCCAGATGTAGAAAAATTAAATTTAGCTAAACCTGGTAAATACTCTTTTGTGGTAATTGGTGGGATTGGTTTTGCTGCCGACATTATGGAAGCAACTAACTCGGAAGCGAAAGCAAAATTTGGGTGGTTAGCCTATGTTCAGGGTGCTTTTGCGAATCTCTTTACTTCAAAAATGAAAGTAAAGATTGCGATGGGGGAGTATGGTAATGAGATTGAGTCTGATGCTCGGTCTGTAATGTTTGTAAATTGTGGAACACTCACTGGCGGGATTGTGATTGATCGGAATGCTGACCCTTCGGACACTTGGATGGAATTAGCGATTCTTGATGTGCGTGGTGGAATTTTCGGTTGGGCTGATGTTGCTCGTCGAGTTCTGCTTCGGGGCGCTGGGTTTGAATTCAACAATATGCTCGGTTTAGATTCGGTTTTTGGAGATATCCGCACCGAGCGAGTGCGTGTTGCTGCTCTTAGCTCTGACACTTATCAGCAAGTACAAATTGACGGCGATGCTATTGGCCTCGCAAAAGAACTGCGCACCTATCTCGAACCGCAGGCAATCAAAATTAGAGTGCGGAGCACTTTTTAACTAAATTCTTTACCCAAGCTCTTGCAGCCAAGTAATCTTCATCAGAATTTCCGGGGGTGGCTTGGATTCGCCGACCTTCGGTTGAAGGATAAGATCCTAGGAAGATAACTTTCGGGCTAACTCGATAAAGCGCGGTCAAAACTGATTGAATGCGATGATCGGAAATATGACCCTCGGCGTCAATAGAAAATGCATAACGCCCTAAAGCATCCCCAACGGGACGTGACTCAATGCGAGTTAAGTTAATTCCCCGAGAAGCAAATTGCTCCAACATGGCGTGAAGGGCGCCTGATTGGTCTGTTGAGAGTTGAACCATCATCGTGGTTTTATCGTGTCCGGTACGAGCGGGAACTTTGCCGGCATTACCAATCATGACAAAACGGGTGACGGCGTCAGGATTATCTGCAACATCTTCACGGAGAACTTCGAGTCCATATTGTTTAGCTGCAAGGGGTGAAACTAGTGTAGCTTCATAACCGACGTCGAGCGTTTGGTCTGCCATGGCTTGCGCGAGCCCAGCGGCTCCGGCTGCTGTTGAAGAAGCAGGGAGATGGATTACTTCCGGAAGGTTTTCGAGAATCCAGTTCCGGCATTGAGTCCAAGCAGCATTGTGGGTAGAGATTCTCTTAATATCGGTTAATTTAGTTCCTGGGCGCACGGCGAGTACGAAGGAAATATTTACTAACATTTCTGCCACGATGATTAAATCACCGTTTACTGCAAGTGAATCGAGAGTGGCGTTGATTCCGCCTTCAACGGAATTTTCAATTGGGACAACAGCGTAATCAACAATTCCTTCACGGACCATTTTGATTGCGCGAGGAGCGTCGAGAGCTGGAATATGCACGGCTTCATTTTCCGGAGCGATTTGGTTTAGAGCCTGTTGGCAAAAGGTGCCGCGTGGCCCGAGAAATGAAATCTGCAAAGGTCGAGTTTTTTTCTGTTGTGCAGATTCGATATTTTCTTGCATGGCTCTCGTCTTTCATTATTTATCACGCGTGCTGGATAATTAGTTTAATGCTAATGCTCGTTGAGAGGAGGAATGTGTTCAATTTTGTGATGCGGTCAAAGTTTGCTGCGAGGCCATTCCTTCTAATTTTTCTTCTGATTTTCGGGTTTTATATTTCGATAACGCAAACAAAAATAAGTTTTGCGGTGGAAGATGATTTGAGTGCAGAGTCCGTACAAACTGAATTAGCGCAAGCCGCAACAGCACAAACCGAAAATTTACGAAACTTTTCAGCCAGAAATTTTTTGGAAAATAAAGTTTTAGTAATTGGTTTTACGGGTGTTGCCTGGGACTATCTTTCGCCAGAAGTAACTCCAAATCTATTGAAATTTGCACAAGATAATGCAGCCGGTAGTTTAGTTGTGAAGACCTTCGGAGCAACAACTATGCCGGATCAAGGTTGGGCAGCTCTTAGTTCAGGAATGCGGATGCTGCCAGGAGCGGATGCAAAAAACTGGAGCCAGGATATTTCTCAAGATATCGCGGCAATAAAGAAAGCAAACCAAATAAATTCTTACCAACCAGAGTTTGGTTATCTGGGAAAAATTCTTTCAGAAAATCTTTTCGCAAATGGCAAATCCGTGAAGGTGGCTGGTATTGGGCCTGGCGCAGCTTTAGTTTTAACGGATTCAAATGAAGCCAATACTTCTGCTTTTTTACAAGATGTTAATCAAGATATTAATTCTGCAGATTTTGCGAAGCTTCCGGAAATATTAACCGAAACAAATCTTACTATTTTGGATTTAGGTAGTGTTTTTAATCAGCGTAAAGATTTGACTGCCGATGGAGAAGCTGCAGGGACTGCTTTCGAAGCTGCTTTTAATCCGGCGCCAGCGCCATCTGCCGAATTATTATCTGCACTAAAAGTGTTAGATAGTGAATTTGGAAAAGTTATTGCTGCAGTTCCGAGTAACTATCCGATGATCATTGCTTCTTTAGCTGACTCTGATGCGCAAATTACACGATTACAGTATTTGGCTACGCGAGGAATCGGGGATATTGCCGGAGTTACTACAGAAACCATGGATGGAGGGAATGTTCCGGCGGGGAATTTCCTCTTGGGAGCTGGTTCGACTCGTCAACCGGGAATTGTGCAAATAACTGATTTGCTGCCAACAATTGTAAACGCGGTTTATGGAGAAAAAACTGCACCAACTACTGATAAAGCGGTTGGAACTCCGATTCATTTACTTACTAATTCCACTATTTCCGGGGAACAAGTTAGTTACACGGAAAATATTGCAGCTGTACAAGATTTGAATTTGCGGGCACAACAAGTGCGTGGTGGAGTCGGTTATTTTTATTTAATTTTTGGTCTGTTTGGGCTGGTGGCTGTAGGTTACAGTATTTTTTCTTTATTACGGAAAAAATCACAAGCTGCTCTTAGCCGAAACTTCTTAGGTTTTACTGGATTTATCGCTTTGCTGCCAGTATCTTCATTTCTGATTAATTTCTTTCCTTGGTGGAGAGTGCCAGCAGCAAGTTATTTGCAGATAGGTTTTATCCTGTTACTAGATTTTGCACTGCTATTTTTTGCACTGCGATTAACATCTCCAGGAATATTTATTGCAAGTATTACTGCAGGAACCATGATTTATGATGTGTTCACTGAATCGCAGCTTCATAGCGGATCAATTCTTGGTTATCAGCCACAAGTGGGAGCTCGTTTTTACGGTTTAGGTAACGCTTCTTTTGTGTTGCTTGCTGCTTCGGCGTTGTTCTTATGTGCAAAACTACTTTCAGTTTTAGCGCACCGGAATATACGGATAAGTTTCCGGGTAATGGCAGTGGTGGCTGTTTTTGCCATAACTGCATTAGTAGATGGGTCCCCAGCTTTAGGTGCGGATTTTGGCGGCCCACCGGCGCTATTTCTCGGTTTTGCAACTCTATTAATGTTCCATCTCGGACGGCGAATTAAAGTTTCTAGTTTGCTGGGGTTATTCTCCTTTGCGCTTTTGGCAATGTTCGGAATCTCCTATGTTGATTGGTTAAAACCAGCATCGCAACAGTCTCATTTAGGAGAGTTTTTTCAGTCCGTGATTAATGGGGACATCGTGGCGATAATATTCCGGAAATTAAGTTACATAATCGCTGATATCCCAAATTTTGTCTGGATTTTCGTGCTATTTCTAGCGCTCGGTTCGGGATATTTAGTCAGTCGTAATCGAGAAGAAATAACTAAAGTACTTCGTTACGGATTCAAGATTAAGTCAGGATTCATATGGCGCGGTGAAGTAATCGCGGCTTTTGTTGCTTTGTTGGTAGTTGTGCTTTTCGGGTTCTTGATTAATGATTCTGGATTAGTTCTACCATTTATTGGAATTGTTTACGGTGTTCCGCTATGGATTAACGGTGTAAGTAATTCGCTAAAAAATCAAGAAAATTAATCTCGGTAAGAATTGAACGGCTCAAAAGGGGATCCGTTGCTCTTAACTCGCTTATTTTTTGGCACAAAAACACGCTGCAAGCGGCGTTTATTCACGGCTAGCCAAACATCTTTATATTGCTTTGCACGATGAATTTGCCCAGCAAGATCATTTTTTGAAGCCCGATGTTTTAAATCGCAGAGAACTTCTTGCACGGTGTATCCATTAACTAATAAATCAATGGTCATTCCGACTTCTACACCCCAACCAGAAGCCAGTGGTTTTACCGCTTCGAATGCTTCACGGGTGATACAACGTTGCCCAGAAAGGGGTTGTTGTGGTGCCCAGCCGGTAAGTTTTTTAATCGCATCGCGCCCTAAACCGGTTACGAAACCACGCCCACCGGCACCTTTCTGTGGTGGAAAATTCGCAATTGTGCAATCAGCCGTTCCTTCAAGTATTGGCAGGATGAGCGGAGCACATTCGATGGCTGTTTCACCGAGGTCGGCATCAAGGAAAAGTAAAATTCGTGGAGGTTGACCGTCCACATCGTTCATCGTGGCAACGCCAGCGCCTGTTTCCATAGCGGAAGCTTTGCCACGATTAACGGTGTGTCTAACAACTTTTGCCCCAGCTGCACGAGCCACGGTTTGGGTATCATCTTCTGAACCGTCGTCAATTACAAAGACCATATCTACACGAGGGATGCTGCGCGCAGCTCGCACAGTCGCGGCAATCCGCGCAGATTCATCCTTTGCAGGAATGATAACGGCAATACGTTGATTTTCTGGGACGTTCACGAGACCAATGTTAGCGCAAAGTTACTTGACGGGAGATGATACCCGCCTTTGCTCGGCGCTCTTCCGGATCGAGTGGGGTTTCATCGGAGATTGCAGCATCTAACTTTTGTGCAAATTCTGCAAGTGGGGCAGCAAGATCATCGGCTTCCACGCCGTCTGCTAGTTCAAAAACAGGGATTAACAAACCAAGAGCGCGGAAAGCTCCTACGAAACGAGCTTCACCAAAGTTTAGTTCGCGACGATTCTGTAAACGAGCAATTGCATTAAGAACCGTATCTTGTGCCTCTGGACGAACCCAGCGCAAGAATAGGCGCTGCATTTTTGTCCAATAAGCACCCTTTACGCCATTAATTTCTTTAGTTGCAATAAGTTGATCTTTGGTTTGTGCAATTGCTTGCTTGGTTTGCGGGTCTTCAAGCTCGTCTACACCCACCCAAAACGCAAGATCTTCTGCAAGGGTGAACTCAGAAGCAAAATCAAGATCAAGCACATCTTGAAGCCGAATCCCGGATTGTGGCTCATCAATTTGGTTAAAGGTTTCACTAGGTTGGAGTTCAAGGCCTTGAATAATTCGGTCAGCCACATCTAATGAAAGATCTCCGGAATTCATTACTGTCTGCATTGCAACGAGGAGCACGCCGTCACTTCTGCGAACAGCACCAACCATCTGTGGAAGCATGGAGACGATTAGTAGTTCTTCGTTTCCGTACTCAGAGTTAGTGCGAACCTTTAGCGTTGCTGCAGGAAGAATTTCCCGCATTGCAACGAGTTCAGTTTCGAAGGAAAGTCCTTCAAAAGGGCGTTCGACAAATTGAATTCGAATGCGCTTCGGCTTAGCTTCTTTATTTCGACGGCTCTTCTTGCCCATACTTGGTACTTTCTAAATATTTTTTATACTTCCGCACACAAACAGTTTTTAGTAAGTGTTGTGGCAGTTTGGATTGAATTGGATTTAATTAGTTTTGGAGTAAATTAGACTACTTGTTAGTCAACAACGCCGTAGAGACGATCTCCTGCGTCGCCAAGACCAGGCACAATGTAGCCCTTTTCGTTGAGTTTTTCGTCAACTGCAGCCACAATAATCTTCACATCTCCACGATCTTTTACATGTTCTTCGAGTGTTGCTAAACCTTCTGGTGCTGCAAGAATACAAATTGCAGTTACGTCTTTTGCTCCACGCTCTAAAAGATAATCAATTGAGGCGATAAGAGTGTGACCGGTTGCCAACATTGGGTCTAAGACGAAGCATTGACGATTAGTGAGGTCATCAGGAAGGCGGTTTGCGTATGTGACGGCTTCTAATGTTTCTTCGTCGCGCTTTAATCCAAGGAAACCTACTTCGGCGGTTGGCATTAATCGAGTCATGCCTTCAAGCATTCCTAAGCCTGCGCGAAGAATTGGCACAACTAACGGCCGTGGTTTGGCAAGTTTTTGACCGGTCATCGGGCTAACTGGGGTGTTAATAGCATGAGGTGTTACGTTGACTTCACGCGTAGATTCATACGCCAGTAACATGATGATTTCTTCAACAAGTTGGCGGAATACTGGAGAAGGGGTGTTTTCGTCACGTAGAACCGTGAGTTTGTGGGTGACAAGTGGGTGATTGATTACCTGAAGTTTCATACTTTAATCTTATCTCTTTCACGATTCTGACTAGGCATCGACAGTCGTATTGGGGTTAATTTTCTGCTAAGCAATATGATAGTCGTATGCGCGAAGAAGAAACAGGACTAATGCGTCACGCTTTGGAGCTGGCTGCTTGTGCCGGCTCAGCTGGAGATGTCCCGGTTGGTGCGGTAATAACTGACGCCGAGGGGGAAATTTTGGCGCAGGCTTTTAATACGCGTGAGCAAGATTTAAATCCTGTTGGGCACGCTGAAGTGAATGCGATTATTGCAGCAGCTGCAGAACTTAAAACTTGGAACTTAACTGGTTGCACTTTAGTGGTAACTCTTGAACCATGCACGATGTGCGCTGGCGCAATCTTAAATTCGCGAATTTCACGTGTGATTTTTGGTGCGTGGGAGCCGAAAACGGGTGCGGCTGGTTCGATTCGTGATGTGCTGAGAGATCCGCGATTACCGCATCAAGTTGAAGTGATCGGAGGAGTTTTAGAAGTGGAGTGTGCAGAGCTGGTGCAAAGTTGGTTCCAAGATCGGCGTTAAATCCAGATAAATATCGGATTTCCTGTGAGTTAGATAGTAAAAATTATTATTGTTTGGGCAATTTATCTCTGAGGCGCTACCATGATTATTTGTAGGTGACGTGTCCGAGCGGCCGAAGGTGCAGCACTCGAAATGCTGTGTGGTGTCAAAGCCACCGAGGGTTCAAATCCCTCCGTCACCGCCACTAACCCCTGAGAACCATTGGTTTTCGGGGGTGTTTTTATTTTGTTTTTTGGCATCATTACAAGTTTTCTGTTTTTTCAAGATTCGCTTGCTCAAAAGAAATCAAGGGCGTAGGGTAAGGGTAAAATTTTAGTCAAGATTTATTAAGGTGTGAGTTCGGTGTCTGTTGCTTTGGGTAAAGAACATGAAGTCAAAATTCAAATTGCGTTAATCGCAGTAGAAGATGAAGCCACGGAAGTTCTTTCCGCGCTTTCTGCTCACGCCCAGTCTGTTTTTCTTGCTGCAGGGCACGAAATTATTTATGAAGCAGCTACGATTGACAATGTTGGCAATATTTCTGAATCGGTGCAGACCGCTGCAATCTGTGGAGCCAATTTCATTTTAACAATTGGTGGAGTGGGGATTTCACCAAAAGATTACACGGCGCGAGCTATGGACCCATTACTTCGCTTTGATGTTCCTGGAATTTCTGAAGCGATACGTGCTGCTGGCCGTAAGCGCAATGACTTGCGAGCTCTCTTGAATCGTGGGCGTTCTGGGGTGCTAGTTAGTGGCTCGCAGCGTGTTTTGGTGGTAAATGTTGATTCTTATCCAGAGGCGTTAGAGGATGCTCTTTCAGTGCTTATTCCATTATTGCCGACGGCGATGCGGGAAATTGCGTAATTTGTATACTTTTTAAAAATCCAACCAGAGACCGATATTTCACAGCTGCCAGTATCGTCTATGCAGTGTATCGTGGATTGAGTGAGTGTATCTGAATTTGTTAATTCTGAAACTGGTTTAACGCAAGCTGAGGTGCAGCAGCGAATTTCTGCTGGGAAAAAGCATGAGATTCCACCACGTAGCGGTAGGTCAGTGCGAGATATTGTGCGCGCTAATGTTTTTACGCGAATTAATTTTATTCTCGGTATTCTTTTTGTTTTAGTTCTAACCACCGGTTCTTTTGTGAACAGTGCATTTGGCTTGCTGATTGTGGTCAATTCTTCGATTGGTATTATTCAAGAACTTCGTGCGCGTCGCACTCTTGAAACATTAACTCTTGTTGGTGAAGAGCATCCGATAGTTCTGCGTGACGGTATCAAGAAAACGGTAAACCAAGAAGAGTTGGTGCTGGACGATATTATTTGCCTTGGTTCGGGTAATGAAGTTGTTGTTGACGGCGTTGTGGTTGAGGCTGAAGTATTGGCAATGGATGAGTCGATGCTTACCGGAGAAGCTGATCCAGTGTTGAAGCAGCCGGGAGACAAAATTCTTTCAGGTTCTTATGTGGTAATGGGAACTGGAAAATATCAAGTAACGCATATTGGAGCCGACTCTTATGCAGCAAAGATTGCGCTTGAAGCTAGTAAGTTCAGTTTGAAAAAATCTCAACTACAGGAGAGTCTTGACACCATTTTGAAGTATGTGGTGTGGGTTTTGATTCCTGTTGGTGTGATGGTTGTAATCTCACAAATCGAGCTCGGGCTTAATTGGTACCACACGGTTCTTTCGATTACTGGAGCGCTTGTGCCAATGGTTCCGGAAGGCTTGATTTTAATTACTTCTACAGCTTTTGCGCTTGGAGTTATTCGGCTTGGGCAACGCAAGTGTTTAGTGAATGAACTCCCAGCAATCGAAGGTCTGGCACGAGTCGACGTCGTCTGTGCTGATAAAACGGGAACTCTTACCGAAAACAAACTAAAGTTCACGCAGATTGTTTCGCCTAATGGGGAACTTCCTGTTCCAGTTGCTCTTGCTCATCTGGCATATGCTGATAATGATCCAAATATGACGGTCGAGGCCTTGCTTGAAGCTTTACCGGCTCCTGAATCATCCTGGACTGTGGTTGAGCGTAAGCCCTTTAATTCTTCTGATAAATTTTCTTCAATTACTTTTTCTGAGCAAGGAACATATGGTTTAGGCGCTCCAGATGTTCTTCTTGTGGATTCTGCCTGGGCAGATACTGCGCAAAAAATTTCTGATGAAGGGTTGCGGGTGCTTGCATTCGGAAAATTTTCTGCTGATATCTTTACTCCAGAGGGATTACTTGTTTTTGAGCAGACAATTCGTCCTGATGTAGTGGACACTTTGAACTTCTTTGCTAAGCAAGATGTTGAAGTGAAGATTATTTCTGGTGATAATGCTCGATCGGTTGGTGCGGTTACGCGCCGACTCGGCCTAGAGGTGGGTGACCCGATTGATGCTCGTGAAATTAAAGAAGTTGATTTCGTGGACACCGTAAATGCTGGTACTGTTTTTGGCCGGGTTACTCCGCAACAGAAACAAGATATGGTGCAAGCTTTGCAAAAGCGGGGTCATAATGTTGCGATGACCGGTGATGGAGCAAACGATATTCTGGCATTAAAAGACGCCGATATTGGTGTGGCAATGGGGAGCGGTGCTCCGGCATCGCGTTCGGTAGCAAAAATTGTTTTGCTAGATAATCAGTTCGCTACTTTGCCGCATGTTGTGGCTGAAGGGCGGCGAGTGATTGGCAACATTGAGCGAGTTGCGAATCTTTTTATTACAAAGACTATTTATTCTGCGGTGCTATCGATTTTAGTTTTAATTGCATCGATGCCATTCCCATTTATGCCGATTCATGTCACAATCACTGGGTGGTTCACAATTGGAATTCCTGCATTCGTAATGGCTTTGCCGCCGAATTATCAGCGTGCCCAAGATGGATTTGTGCGCAGAATTCTTAGTTTCGCTATTCCGGCTGGAATTATTGTTGGCACAAGCGCATTTGTGACTTATTATTCCTTAGATCCAATTCGGACTCCAGGGCAGCAAACAGCTGAAGCAACTGCTGCGTTGTTGGCTTTGATTGTGCCATCAACCTGGGTTTTGGCTTGTGTGGCTCGCCCGTGGAATTGGTGGAAAATGTGTTTGATAGTCCTGCCATTGATTGCTTATGGACTCATCTTTACTTTGCCAGTAACTCAGCGGTTGTTTAGTTTAGACTCTTCAAATCCAGAAATGATGATTCAAGGATTGGTTATTGGGCTGGTTGCAGCGGTGTTTGTGGAGCTTGTTTGGCGACTTGTGCGAGGCAACTTACTCGACCCGGTAACAGAGGACGAGAACTTTGCAAAGTAGTGACATAAAACACATTAATTGATTCATAGGGAAAATCGGCGAAATTTCGCCGATTTTTCCCTATGGTTTTAAATTCCCAGGATATTCCCAGAAATGATTAAAGGGCTTCCAAGGAAGAGCGAGCATATTAATTACATGACGCAGCGAGGTTTTCTCCTCTCCAAAAGTTTTTCCTCGTCGTCGTGTGTATGAGTGCAAATTGAATATCGCGATTTAATGGAATTAGTGCCTCCACTTAGATCGCATTCCTCGAGGGGCAGCCAGTTGCGTGGATGGCTGCCCCTCACTTTTATCTCAATTGAGCTGCAGTAATTCAATTGACCTACAGTAGCTCAATCATTTTTGGTAATACTTCATACAAATCTCCAACTATCGCATAGTCGGATTCATGGAAGATTGGAGCCTGCGGATCGTCGTTAATCGCTACAATCACTTTTGATTCACGAATTCCTCCGGAGTGATGGATTTGCCCGGAGATTCCAACGGCGATATAGAGTTCTGCAGCTACTGGTTGCCCGGTAAGTCCGAGATAAGAATCAAACCAGCCATAGCCTTCAGCAAGCGGACGAGTCGCGCCAATCTGTGCTCCGATTTTTGCAGCTAAATTTTCCGCCAACTGTAAATCTTTATGTTCGGCAAATCCACGCCCAACCCCAATTACTCGTTGTGATTTTGAAATATCTACACCAGTATTTTTCACTTCATATTCTGATAAAACTTCAACGACAGTATCTGA
>JAXFDG010000149.1:0-5172 GCA_034173665.1 Arcanobacterium sp. | reverse complement strand
CCGACGATTATGCAGTTCTGTGCCGAAAAGTTGGAGTGACCCAGAGGAGTAATCCACGTTTGAAACAATTGTTTTAATTAGTGTTGATTTACCTGAACCGTTCGGTCCAAGAATTGCGATTACCTCACCATTAGACACTTCTAGGTCTATTCCGCGCAGGATATGTGCGGAATCTAGTTTCACATGCAGGTCTGAAACCTTAATTACTGCAGTCATAGTTGCCTTTATTTTTATAATGCGAAAGTGCGCTAGCTGCATTCTAGTCTAGCTGCTAGCGCACTACGCATTGAATATATGGGAGCTTACTCTCTTTTGATAATGATTGTTAATCGCAATCAGGCAAGTATTGCTTAGTTACAGCCGAGGGCTGCTGTTAGGAGCTTGAAGTTTTCTTCCATTACCTGAGCGTAATCCTTATTTGGATCAAGTTGAGTTGCTGCCGGGTCGAGAATCTCAACGGTTGCTCCGGTTTCAGTTGCCACAGACTCGGCAACCTTCTTTTCTGCTTCAGAAGTGGTGAAGATGGTGGAAACCTTGTGCTCTTCTGCAGCGGCCTTGATTGCGGCGATACGTGCAGGAGATGGCTCGGTTTCTGGGTCAAACCCTGAAATGCCGATTTGCTTTAAGTTATTTTCTAGAGCTAAATATCCAAAGGCGAGATGCGTAACAATGAAAGTATCGGTCGTGCACTGCTTAGTAGCCAGTGTGGATTTGAAGTCTTCGCCAAGTTTCGTGAGTTTTTCCGCGAGCGCGGTTGCGTTGGCGGTGAAAAGTTCAGCGTTTTCTGGGCTGAGCTTTGCCAATTGAGCCGCAACTTCAGGAGCTGCCTGTGCTAAACGAAGTGGATCGGTCCAGAAGTGTGGATCATAAATGCCATGGTCGTGGTCATCGTGGTCTGCATGTTCATCTGTATGCTCTGCGTGTTCTTCTGTAGTTTCGCCTTCATGGCTGGTTTCTTCGGTGGTTTCTGCAGTGGTGCCAATGCTTTCAGAGAAGGCATCAATTTCTTCTTGTTCAAGTAGATTTACTGATTGCCCAATCTCAAGCACATTCTTCAGGTCAGATGTTTCGATGGCTTCATCGATTGCCGGAGCGAAGGTGTCTAGATAGATTACTAAATCCATCTTTTGTAGCTTTGCGATATCTGCTGGTGCAAGTTCTGCGCCGTGAGCATCTGAACCTGGAGGGGTAAGGTCAGTTACCGCAACTTTGTCGCCACCGATTTCCTGCACCAAGTAGGTGAGTGGATAGAAAGAGGTTGCTACCTGCACGGCGTCGGCTGCCGCGGTAGTGGTGCTATCGGTAGTTGAACTGGAATTAGTGGAGCTACATGCGGAAAGAGCGAAAGCGCTCGCCGTAATTAAAGCCATAAGCTGAAACTTTTTCTTAATCTTCATGATATTCATTATCAATTAGTCCGAGGGTTGTGGCAAGCCTAGCTATCATCTCGGTCTAAGTTGTGACTATTGTCTAGTTAATCCGCACCTTGGAGATTCAATTCTGCTGCAGAACTACGTAGAATAAAAGGAACAAACATCACATCATCCAGATGTGAAACAACAAAAGGAGAAATAATGGCCAAAGCGGCTCCATCACGTCTAGACAACGTAATCTCACTAGCAAAGCGTCGTGGCTTTGTGTTCCCAGCAGGTGAAATTTACGGCGGTACTCGTTCTGCTTGGGATTACGGCCCGCTCGGTGTCGAGTTAAAAGAAAATATTAAGCGTCAATGGTGGCGCGCAAATGTAACCGCGCGAGAAGACGTCGTCGGCCTTGATTCCTCAATTATCCTTCCACGCGAGATTTGGGTTGCGTCCGGACACGTTGCCACATTCTCTGATCCACTCACCGAATGTACCGCTTGCCATAAGCGTCTACGTGAAGACCAGCTAATCGAAGAGTATGCAGCCCGCAAGGGAGTGGCTGAAGAATCAGTAGACATGGCTGATGTGCCATGTCCGAACTGCGGTAATAAGGGGCAGTGGACTGAATCTAAGCCATTTTCCGGTTTGCTCAAGACCTTCCTGGGCCCAGTTGATGATGAATCTGGTTTACATTACCTCCGCCCAGAAACCGCTCAGGGTATCTTTGTAAACTTCAATAATGTGCTTACTACAGCGCGCAAGAAGCCACCTTTTGGAATCGGGCAGGTTGGAAAGTCTTTCCGCAACGAGATCACTCCAGGAAACTTTATTTTCCGTACTCGTGAGTTTGAGCAGATGGAAATTGAGTTCTTCGTAAAGCCAGGAGAAGATGAAGAATGGCATCAAAGCTGGATTGACGCTCGCTTAGCTTGGTACCAAGATCTCGGTGTAAACCCAGAAAATCTGCGTCTGTACGAGCATCCAGAAGCAAAGCTTTCCCATTACTCAAAGCGTACCGTTGATATTGAATACCGCTTTGGGTTCCAGGGCTCCGAATGGGGCGAACTCGAAGGTATCGCGAACCGTACTGATTTCGATCTCACTTCCCACAGCGAAGCTTCCGGGAAGAAGCTTGAATACTTCGAGCAGGCAACCGGCGAACGGTACACCCCATACGTAATCGAACCTTCTGCTGGTTTGACCCGTTCAATGATGGCATTCCTTGTTGAAGCCTACACCGAGGATGAGGCTCCAAATACAAAGGGTGGAGTAGATAAGCGAATCGTGCTCAAGCTCGATCCGCGCCTTGCTCCGGTAAAGGCTGCCGTGCTTCCACTTTCTCGCTCTGCCGAACTTTCGCCAATGGCTCGCGAACTAGCTGCAGATTTACGAAAGTATTGGAATATTGATTTCGACGACGCCGGGGCAGTAGGCCGTCGTTATCGCCGTCAAGATGAAATTGGCACACCGTTCTGTATCACTGTTGATTTCGATTCGCTTGAAGATAATGCCGTAACTATCCGTGATCGAGACACCATGGAACAGGTTCGCTTGCCAATTTCTGAAGTTCAGGGATTCTTGGCAGCGAAACTTATCGGCTGCTAATAGTGCCAACTGAGCCGCTATTTCTAATGCCTCGAGCTAGCCGGAAATAAACAGCAAGCTAGCTGGAAGTAAGTAGCTTAGGTACTCGGAAATAGCGGAGCGGTATTAATTCGGATAGGTATTAATACAGACTGATGCATTATCACGCACCACATGATTCAGGCGCTGCTGAAATTTCTTCAGTGGCGCCTGAACAGCGCAAAAAGATTCAGTTCTGGCTTTCACTGATTGTGCTTCCTTTGGCCGCGATAACTTTAATTGGAATATTCCTTCTTTGGCCGAGCTCTCAGGTGCAAAAAACACCACTACTAGCTGAAGGTGCCAGTTTAGTTACCGGAGAGATTACCGAAATTGGAGCAACCGATGAATACGGGCAAACTCCAATAAAAATGCGGCTTCTGGAAGTCCCAGATGGGGTGGAAGTTCCAGTTTCTGTGCCACTTGAAATCGTGAAAAATGGCCTTGGAATCGGATCGAAAATTACTGCGATTTTCACTCCAGCCGGAATTGAATCAGGTGTTCCGTATATTTTCTATGACTTTGAGCGAAAGACTCCGCTTGCAGCCTTAATATTTCTCTACCTTTTAGCCGTCTTATTCGTGGCCGGACGAAAAGGCTTAGCAGCAATGGTTGGACTCGGAACCTCCCTTGCAGTAGTAGTGATTTTTACTCTTCCGGCATTGATGGCTGGCTCGAACCCGGTTTTAGTTGTGGTTATTAGTGCACTGGCAATGATGTTTACATCGATTTATTTTGCGCACGGAATTTCAATTCGAACCACCACCGCAGTTCTCGGAACTCTTGCTGGTTTAGTGATTACGGGGTTAATGGCATGGCTGGCAATTGGCGCGACAAATCTAACTGGGACCACAGGTGATGTGAGTTTAGTTGTTTTCACTCAACTGCCAAATGTGAACTTGCAGCAGCTACTGTTAGCTGGAATGATTCTTGCGGGTCTCGGCGCTTTGAATGACGTCACGATTACTCAAGCTTCAACAGTGTGGGAACTATATGCAGCTAATCCACAAAGTTCTCGGACGAGACTTATCCGTCAGGGAATGGTCGTTGGACGCGATCATATCGCTTCCACGGTTTACACTCTCGCTTTCGCATATATTGGTACTGCTTTACCACTGCTTTTAGCAGCATCTTTAATTGAGCGTGGATTTATTGATTTCTTCTTAGTAGGGGAAATTACTGAAGAAATTGTTCGCACCCTTGTTGCTTCTATCGGATTAGTTCTGGCAATTCCACTGACCACTTCGATTGCTGCAGTTTTAGCGCCAGTAGCCCCGGCGAAAGAGAATAAATAATGCTAAAAATTGGACAAGTTGAGCTGGGCACTCCGATGATGCTTGCGCCGATGGCCGGAGTTACTAATCCACCCTTTCGGCAACTATGCCGAGAATTTGCAGAGGCTGGATTAGCTAGTGCCTTATCGCAGGAAACAAATATTAATCCTGAACTAAATTTTTCTCGTGAAATTCCGAATCCGGTTGCAGATTCTGTGCAATCTGCGCAAAAAATCAGCCGGACAACTGGAACATTTGCGCCGGCAGGTCTTTACACCTGTGAAATGATTACTACAAGAGCACTTGTTGAACGCATTCCAGAAACTATGACCATGGTTAAACCTGACCTTGGTGATCCAGTAAGATCAGTGCAACTCTACGGCGTTGAACCAGCTGTAGTTGGGGCAGCAGTAAAAATACTGGTGGAAGAAGAACTTGCCGATCATATTGATTTAAACTTCGGTTGCCCGGTTCCGAAAGTGACCCGTAAAGGCGGCGGTTCAGCTCTGCCATGGAAGCATGATTTATTTGCCGGTGTGGTAGAAGCAGCAGTTGCAGCAAGTGAAGCTGCTTCGAAAACCCGTGCCCATGTCGTGCCAGTGACGGCAAAAATTCGGATCGGTATTGATGATGAGCATGAAACTTTTCTTGACGTAGCAAAGATTGCTGAATCTGCCGGGATTCAAGCACTCACGTTACATGCGCGCACCACCCAACAGCATTATTCAGGCGTCGCGCAATGGGATGCAATTAAGACGCTCAAAGAACACGTGCAAATTCCGGTTTTTGGAAACGGTGATATTTTTGAAGTCACCGACGCCAGAGCAGTGATGATGCAAACAGGCTGTGATGGTGTAGTAGTGGGGCGCGGATGCCAAGGACGCCCTTGGATTTTCTACGATCTTGCGGCG
>JAXFDG010000148.1:0-3785 GCA_034173665.1 Arcanobacterium sp. | reverse complement strand
AGCACCTGGTTTACACCCAGGTTGTCATCGGTTCGAGTCCGGTAGGGTCCACCAACTAAAAATCCCGCTCATGTGAGCGGGATTTTTAGTTTCTAAAGTTATGGCAAGTTACCCAAGATAAAACTAATCTGAGATTTGCTGCATAACTTTATGGCTATTCTGTAGAGCTTGGTGTTGGTTCTGTTGTGTAACAGTGGCAGTGACAGTGTGATTGCTGAATTGAATTATCAATCTTTCGTAAATCTGTGTGTACTAGCTTTACGATTAAGTAGAGAATTATGAATGGAACAAAAGCATTTGCTACTGCTGCTGTATATGTTAAAAAAGTTATGAAAGTGTCCATTTTTTATCCAATCTTATAGCCGGTTTTTGTAACGGTTAGAGTGCGCCGGTAAGTTTTTGTTTCAGGAGTTTTTGCTACGATTTTTGTTCCAGGGAACTCCATCCTAGCTACAGCTGGTGAATAGTCTGCTGTTTTTTGAATGTAGGCTTTTATACCAGATACAGTCATTCCTGAAGCCTGAACAATGGTTGGGGAGTTTACGTTAGAAATAGAGCCTCCAGTTTCATAATTCCTCCTTGAATTATTGAATTAGCAAAGGGATTTCTTCCTTGAGTAAGAGCTTAATTGATGTATGTCCGTATTTCCTGAGATGTTAACAATTACTGGAAATTGTGTAATAAATATGAATTATTTTTTAGCTTTTTCATTCAATTGCATATTAACTGCGCAAAATTGCTGCTCTGCAAGGTGTTAACAGCGGGATATGAAAACGAATAGGAAAGTTTTCATTGGGAAAAATCAGGTAATCTGAAACTATGACTGCAGCACTATCTGAAATTATTGCTTTTCTTGATGAACACTATCCACCTCAGCTTGCGGAAAGTTGGGATGAAGTGGGGCTCGTCGTCGGCGATCCTGAAGCTCCGGTAACAAAGGTTGGATTTGCGGTAGACCCTTGTGAAGATACGGTCAAAGAAGCCATTGAGCGTGGTGCACAGTTACTAATCACGCATCACCCGCTTTATCTGCGCGGTACTTCAACTGTTGGGGCGCATACAGCAAAAGGTTCGTGGGTGCATAAGTTAATAAAAAATGACTGTGCATTATTTGCAATGCACACAAATGCTGATGCGGCCATTGATGGTTCGGCTTCGGCTTTAGCAAATCTTTTGCAGCTGGAGAATCAAGTTCCGCTAGCTCCGGCGGATCCACTAGACGGCGTTAGTAATCCAAATCTTGGTATTGGGAAAATTGGAGAGCTCCCGCTTTCGATGAGCCTGCGGGAACTTGGACAACGTTTACAAGCACTTTTGCCAGAAACTGCTGCCGGAATTTTATTAGGTGGAGACCCAGAAAAAATTGTAAAGAAAGTGGCGCTCTCACCAGGCTCAGGAGATTCCTTTTTGAACACGGTTCGTGGTCTTGACGTGGACGTTTATATTACTGCTGATTTACGGCATCATCCGGCTACGGATCATCTTTGGGGTGGAGGATGCGCCTTAATCGGTTTAACTCATTTCGCTTCCGAATGGCCGTTACTAGTGAATCTACGTGAAGCGGTGGCGAATAACTTCCCAGTAGAAACTTATATTTCAACACTTGTAACCGATCCGTGGAATATTCGAATTTAATACGTTTAAGCAGCTAGAATTTAATTACTAAGTTTGGAAGGAGCTGGCGATGGCGACGGCACCACGTGAAGATCAAATTGCGTTACTTGAACTAGCTGAATTAGATGCGGGAATTAACAGAATTTCAGCGCAAATAAAGAAGCATCCGTTACATGCTTCAGTAACTGCAGCAACCGTTGCTGTTGATGGTTGCCGAGAAGAGCTAAAGAAACTGCATGACGCTGCTAAGAAGTATGAATTAGAAGCAGAGGAACTTAATCTCGAGCTTGAAAAAATTGCGGACCTCATTGCCGGGAAAGAAGCTAAACTACGTGATGGTTCAGGCTTGGATTCGCGGGAGTTGCTTACATTACAGGGAGAAATCGACACCTGGAAACAAAAAGCTAGCGAAATTTCCGATGCAGAATTTGAACTCCTCGCACTGGGCGAAGAAATTAAAGAAAGCATCGAGACTCACGCTGAGGCGCTGGAGCAGGCAGAAGCAATGCTAGCGCGGGTAATTGGTGAACGTGATGCTGACTTAAGGCAATTAGATGGGCAGCGAAAGAGTCTGGAAGTCACACGCGCAGCCGCTGCCGCTCAAATTACCCCAAGCCTGATTGCGGCTTATGACTCGCAACGGGAACGCGGTGGCGTTGGAGTGGTTGGAGTACGTTCCGATGGCAGCACAAGTAGCGGATTATTCCTCTCTCCGGTAGAGGCGCAGCAAGTGCTTGATGCCCCTGCAGATGAGGTTATTATCTCTGAAGAACACGATTGTATTTTGGTGCGGCTCGATTGAGCTGAAGCTTAGATATTCTGCCTGGCTTAATGTTTTGACTAGTTTTAAGAAATTAACTTCAACTCATAGTTAAGTCGGGACAGATTCGCCTGCGGAGTTCTCGCCGTCGGTGAGCTTAGTATTTTTTCATTACGCACGAGTTCAACGCGTTTTATTTCCGTGCCTTGAATAAGAGTTTTAGCTAGTTCGGCAAACTCTGCAGCAGTTTTTAGATTTAGTTTTTCCGCAGCTATGGCTCGCACTAAAATTCCGCGATAGTGCTTCGCGTTATGCGAAATTACGCTAAGTTTCCCAGATTCTTGCTCCCGAAAAGCGTTTACGGTGACGATTTCTCGAGCAGTTTCTGGAAGCCAGACGCGATAGGATCCAGAACGGCAATCGATTGTTAGTTCGGTATCGAAATCCGCACTAATTTTTGCGCTTTCTTTTTTAAAGTTTTGCCGCCACAGTGTTGCCGTATTTCCTGCCTTCGGGAGTTTCGTGCCCATAGCTAGGCGATATTGTGGCAAATAATCTGAAAGCCGAGTTGCCCCGAATAGCCCAGAAAAAATTAAGCATTGCTGATCAAGCACTGCTCGTTGCGTAGAACTTAAGGTGTTGTAGTTTAATGCGGTAAAAAGAACCCCGGTATAAAGCTCACTTGCTCGCGCACAGGGAAGATTCAAAATATCTGCTTGAGCACGTACTTCAGGTTCGATACTTGCGCCTACTCCGAGTATTTCAAGTGCATTTTTCCGCTTACTGATGCCGGCCAGCTCTGTAATTAGCTGTTTTCGCATTTTTGTGAACTCTGGAAAAGATAATCCTTGTAAATCAAGCATTGGACCAGTGGCAGGGGCAGTTTTTCCTTCAGAAGGGGGGAGTAAAATTAGCACTTATTCAGTATACCGACTGGTTTATTGAGGAGAGCGAATTTAATAGCTTTAGTTGGTTGTAGAGTGAATCTAGCTCGAGATTAAGTTCTAACTTTGGATTAAGGTATGATGTGTGCGAACGAGTCGGCCAGGCGGCCGCGTGCATTCCGTGCAAGTTTTCTTGCAGACGGCGTGCCCGAGGAACGTCCGGGCTCCATAGGGAGCGGTGGTGGGTAACGCCCACTCGGGGTGACCCGCAGGAAAGTGCCACAGAAAAAATACCGCCTCAGTTAGCGCCTCAGCAAGAATAGGATTCTAGGAATGCTAAGGCCTTGAGGTAAGGGTGAAAAGGCGAGGTAAGAGCTCACCGCAGGGCTGGTGACAGCGCTGGCATGGTAAACCCCACCGGGAGCAAGACCAAGCAGTATGCATTGAAGCGTCCCGCCGAGCATACGGGTAGGTTGCTTGAGCCTATCGGTAACGATAGGTCTAGATGGATGGTCGCCACCAAATCG
>JAXFDG010000147.1:0-15532 GCA_034173665.1 Arcanobacterium sp. | reverse complement strand
GAACCTGCAACATCGTCAAAATCGATAAGCTCAAGTTCCTTAAGGCGCTGAATACGTGCATGAACAGTTTGGAAGTTGGTAAGCATACCGCCGAGCCAGCGTTCGTTTACATATGGCATACCTACGCGCTCTGCTTGTTCGCGGATTGGCTGCTGTGCCTGACGCTTAGTACCAACAAAAAGAATATTTCCACCGTGAGCTACGGTTTCCTTTACGAAATCGTAGGTACGGTTAATGTCTTCTACAGTCTTTTGCAAATCGATGATGTAGATTCCGTTGCGATCGTTTAGGATGAAACGCTTCATCTTTGGGTTCCAACGGCGGGTCTGATGACCAAAGTGCACACCAGCTTCAAGCAGCTGACGCATTGTAACGACTGCCATGGTCGTCCTTTCTCAATGGTGCAGGTACTTCCTGCACTAACGGTTTTTACTGAATCGCAGGTTACGAATCAGTCCTAGCGCATTATTTATTGGTTTCGAACTCGCAATAAAGCTCGACCGTTCCAATAAATCTCCGAGGAGTAAAATGCGCGCGATTTGTTGCGCTTGTTGATTACAACAGCCTTCCAATTTTAACTAAATTTCCCGTTATTTTTCCAATTATTTTTCTGGATATGTCTTGAATTACATGGATTAAAATTACAGGGTTTGAAGAATAAATATTATGCAATGGAATCGACCAAAGGCATTTATCCACTTTTCAAGATACATTCCAACTATTCCACAATTAAACCAAGTATTTTCTCCGCAAAGTTATTTTTTCCAACCATGGTCTAAGAGGAAGTAACCATAGTTTAAGAAAAGTTCTATAACAAGAGTTCCTCCCGATAAAACCTGAAATTAAGCACAAATACTTATCAATGCCTAATCGAACACCGGAGATATCCCCCATGAAAACTTTAAAATATGTATCTGATGTTTTCCGCAAAAGAAAATTAATCTCTCAACTATTGCGCTTTTCTTGCGTGCTTCTAATTCTTGCTCCCACAACTGGAATTTTTCTCTCCCAAGCAACCGGAGTTTCTGTGCCTCGTCAAAACATCATCTCTCCTCCACAAACTGCCAACTCTTCTCCACGAACGGATATCTCTTCTCTGCAAATCAGTATTTCATCACCATTAGGAAATGAAATTTCCGTCTCTCAGAAAAACAAAATCACGCAGACGACGTCGACAATTCCGCAATCAATTGGGAGCGTCTTTTTCCCGCTTCGCGCAAACACAAACAAAAAGTATCTCTGCCCAGTGACTAATTGCGAAGTTAGCAAGCCTTTTATTATCGGGGAAAATAACTGGAATCCCGGGCATCGCGGAGTCGATTTAAAAGCAATGCCTGGAGCAGAAATTCGCAGTCCAGAATCAGGAACAGTTTTTTATGTTGGAAAAATAGCCAATCGAACCGTTTTATCCATCGAGCATCCAGATGGAAAACGAAGCACTTTTGAGCCAATCTCAACAACTCTCGAAAAAGGTCAACAGGTTCAAAGAGGTGAATCTATCGGAACATTACTCCCCTTTCACTGCGCTCCTTTTAGCTGTTTACATTGGGGAGTAAAGACCGATAGTAATACCTATTTGAATCCACTGTCACTGCTCTTCGGAAAAACTGTCTGGCTTCTAAAATAAACCACCCGTTACAGTAATCAGCAAGTTTCCAGAAGATCAATCGCCAGCTAGCTATTCCTAAGATAGCTAATCCCACACAGCGGTGATTTAAGTTCAAGGTGATTTAAGCGCGTGGATGAGCCTGACCGAAAGCAGCCTTTAATCTATCGCTAGTAACATGTGTGTAACGCTGAGTCGTACCGATTGAGGAGTGCCCCAAAATTTCTTGCACAGAACGTAAATCAGAACCACCCTCAAGAAGATGTGTCGCAGCACTATGCCGTAAATCATGCGGGGAAATTTCTGGCAGCTCCGCTGCCAGGCACAATCGGGAAAGTATTTTTCGAATCGTTCGCACATCAATTCGGGCACCGCGTTCACCAATAAATAACGCTTCTTTATCTGATTCTTGAGAACTCCCCTGAATAACTACCGGTTTGAGTTCAATCCATCGCTTCAAAGCTGCCGCAGCTGGGGCTCCAAGCGGAACGATACGTTCTTTGTTTCCTTTTCCGATAACTCTTACTAAATTTCCATTCACAGAAGATGGAGTTAATGCAGCACACTCGGCTACACGAATACCGCTACTATAAAGAATCTCTAAAATTGCCCAATCTCTGGTTGCGAGTGCCTGTTGTTTTGCGGATAAATTTTTATCCACTGTGAAAGATTGGGCCGTGTTTAGTAGTTTCCGAGCCTGCTCTGCACTCAATACTCGTGGTAGTTGATTCACCACTTTTGGTGCTTTTAAACGCAGTCCAGCATCTACAGCAATATAATTTTGCCGAAATAACCAACTGGAAAAATTACGAATAGCAGCTGAGTGCCGCGCCATTGTGGCTTTTGCTTGCGACCCTTGAGCTAATTCAGCAAGCCAAAGCCTCAAATCATTAAGTTCAAGTAGCTGAAGTCTACTGTATAAAGATGTTACGGTTTCCCCTTCTTCAACTTCTTGAAAAAGAAATTCCAATAAAGATCGGGCCTCACGCAGGTAATTTTTCACTGTATGCGCAGAGAGCCCACGAAGAACCGCAAGTTCATGATGATATTGGCCAAGAATTTCTTCCACTACCTCATTTCGAAGTTCAGAAATTCTTGATGAACTTTTCACGATTTCCTTCTCCATTTTCCATTTTGCTCAACCACTGCATCTTTGAATAAGAGCTTACTCAATTCCGAACTAACCACAGGGATTTCTAATCCCGCAAGTTGCGCAATCGAATTAACGGTAACAAATTTATACAAAGGAATCGCATCATATACTCGCTTCCCCAGCGAGCTTAATTCACTATAAATATCAATATCTTCTGCCTTATCGCGAACTGAATCAGCAGTTTGATTTTTATTTCGAGTCAATTCAGCCAACGGAAATAAATGTGCACCGATTGGAGAAACTAATTCCCGAATATGATTACTCGTTGTTACTGCGAGCGCACCATTTCGTAGTAATTCATTTGATCCGGCACTTTCCGGATGATAAATACTACCGGGCACAACTCCCACTTCTCTCCCGATTTCCAGAGCTCTCCGGGCCGTATTCAAAGCCCCTGATCGCCACCCTGCCTCAATCACAACCGTTCCCTGTGATAGTGCAGCAATAATTCGATTCCGGGAAAGGAATCGGTAACGTTGAGGGGCGGCACCCAATGGAGATTCTGAGATTATCGCTCCGCCACATCTGAGAGATTCTTGGAATATCTCAGTATTAGTTAACGGATAAATTCGTTCGACCCCTCCAGCACTCACGATAATTGTTTTTCCGCCTGCGGCATTTGCACCTTTGTGTGCTGCCGCATCAATACCGATAGCTCCACCTGAAATAATTGGAAAGTCTGAGGCTAAGTCAAAAGAAAAATTAAACGCCGTCTTGACCCCTTCAGTACTTGCTGCACGCATCCCCACAATCGAAATGCTAAAACTTGAAAGAATTTCGCTATTGCCTCTTACCCATAAAGAAAGCGGCATTTTGCTTCCTAAATCGCTAAGACTTTGCGGCCAGTGCTTATCCTCGGGAATCAGAACACGAATATCATTAGTTTCTAAGAAACTTGGATTCAATTCTGTTAAATTGTCAAGACGTATCCTCCATCGTTTAAGTGCTTTTGGATCAATCTCTTGGTCACGAAAAGTGTTCTCACGAACAATTGCGAGCGCCTCTGCATATCCAAATTTTCTCGTCAATCCCACAGCATGTTCATCTTCTCCTTCCGTAATTCGGGACCAAGTAATTGCAGCAAGATGCTCTGAATCAAAATCCATCTCTTCACCTCAACTTTTCTTAAGACTCTTGAGGGCTAGAATTTCTTAGCAAAAAGGCTTGAAAAATATCGTCAGAATTTGGCTTGTCGTGAGTGTTAAAATCGGCAATCGACCAGGCAATACGTAAAGTTCTATCAATACCCCGCATCGATATTTGCCCTCTCCCGAGCATTTTTTCAAAATCATTTTGTTGTGACTGCGTTAATGGTGTGTTTTCTCGTAACCATCTGCCACTTAAACGGGAATTCGTGATTAGGGAATTTTTCTGCATAGATTCAAGTTTCATAATTTTCTTATTACGAATCTGAGACCTATTCCAAGCTTGCTCTACTAATTCTTGCGCGGCTGCCGAAGAATATACTGGTTTTTGCAGTAGTTCAGCTTTAGTTGGTCGATGCATAATAATTCGAATATCAATTCGATCAAAAACAGGACCTTTCAACGCTAATTGATACCGTAATTTCGCTGCAGCACTGCACTTACATAAACCTTTTCCATCTAACAGATAGCCACAAGGACACGGATTAGCAGCTGCAAGTAATTGGAAAGAAGCCGGATACCGAACCC
Organism: Arcanobacterium sp.; assembly: GCA_034173665.1. GTDB lineage: Bacteria > Actinomycetota > Actinomycetes > Actinomycetales > Actinomycetaceae > Arcanobacterium_A. The sequence continues at coordinate 11,100 of JAXFDG010000147.1, read as the reverse complement.
GAGACCGACTACGATGGATCTCAACGAACCCATTTTCTAATGGTTGCCGAAGTGCCTGCACTGCCGAATTCGTAAACTCTGGGAATTCATCGCAATAAAGAACTCCGCCATGAGCTTGGCTTATTGCTCCAGGACGAGCTATCCCCGCTCCACCTCCAATTAAGGCGGCAGTTGAAATTGTATGATGCGGAGCAACATACGGACGTTTCTGCGGGAGCTCATGTAAAAGTGCACCATTTAAAGATTGAATCGCGGCAAGTTCAATAGCCGTATTTGACTCTAAAGGTGGAAGAAAAGTTTGCATTCTTTGAGCCAACATACTTTTCCCGATTCCGGGAGCTCCGATCATTTGGAGGTGATGACCTCCAATAGCTGCGATAATCAAGCCATAGACCGCTTCGTTTTGTCCGTGCACATCCGCTAATTCAAGCTGGCAAGACGGATGATTTTCCAGACTAATAATCGGAATTTTTAGTGGCTGTGCAACCTCTTGAGAAATTCCTACCTTTACTGCTAACTGCGATAAATGGCTAAGTGGAATTATTTCAATTTCAGGAATAAGTTTTGCCTCATGGTAGTTTTCTGCAGGCACTATCACACGCTTTACTCCATGCTCACGTGCTGCAATTACCGTTGGTAGAACTCCCGTTACTCCCCTTACCGATCCGTCAAGCCCCAATTCACCAATCACGATTAAATCTTTTGGCAAACTTCGTTCAGTTTGCGCTGCCAATAAGGCTGCCGCAATACCTAAATCAAAACTAGATCCAGTTTTTGTGCGATCTGCAGGAGACAAATTCACTGTTATCCGGGAATCAGGAAATTTCAATCCTGAATTATGAAAACTGGCACGTAACCGTTCTTTGGCTTCTGAGACCGAAGTATCTGGCAAACCAACAATAGTAAAATTCGGCAACCCAACTAAAATAGTGGCTTCTATTAAAATTTTTGTTCCAGAAAATCCCTCAAGTGCAAAAGTATAGGCTTTACCAAGTTTTACCATCGTCTACCCCTGGTAAATATTCAAGATAAAACGAAGCCCCGTAACGCGATATTGAAACCACATCAATACCGATAGACTTTGCGCTGTACTCAGTTTCTTTCAAAAAACAACTTAAAAGTACTCGCAGAGTTATTAATTTATGGGCAGTTACCGCTTCTTTTCCAGAACCAAAGCGATTTGTTCGCCTTGTTTTCACCTCTACTGCACGTAAGGAATCGAGCTTTGGATGATAAATCACCAGGTCTAATTCACCCAGGGTGCACCGCCAATTTCGAGCAAGTATTTTAAATCCTTGCATTTCCAAAAATGACGCCGCTCTATTTTCTCCCCAAACTCCAAGTTCACGCCGAGAAATGCGGAAAATATCTTTAGAGTCCGGCCGTAAATTTAAATTTATTAAAAAGACCTGATGTTGTGGCTGTGGAAGAACTGCATTATTCATGCCTTAATTGAAGCAACACAAATTCAACGAATATTTGCCGGAAAATATACTGTGTATTTCAGCAATATAAATCTTAATTGTGCATAACTTCAGGTTCCACAAAAAGACTTTCAGAGGCCAAAAGAAATACTTAGTCAGAAGAACTGCAAATTTCTAAACGCTCGCAAAGTTAAGAATCGTTCCCTGAGAGTTTAAGAGTTTTTAATCTAAGAGTTGTTAATCTGAGAACTCTTAATTTCCTGCAGAGTTTTCAAATTCTAAATCTGCATTTAGTTCTGGCTTATTTAACTCTTCAACGTTCACATCTTTAAACGTTACAATTCGCGCATTACGAATAAATCTTGAAGTTCGATAAATATCCCAAACCCATGCATCGGTTAAATTGACTTCAAAGAAAACATCTCCGTTATCAGCAGCACGCACTTTCACATCTACGTCATTCGCTAAATAAAAACGTCTCTCAGTTTCAACAACAAAACGGAAAAGATTAATTACGTCTCGATATTCGCGATATAGATTGAGCTCATTTTCGGTTTCAAAATTCTCGAGTTCAGACATCATTCTCCGTTTCATCATGTTTATTACTGAATAAACATTAAAGGTTCTTCAATTTATCAACTAGTAAAATCTTCTTTTAAGTCTAATCAAGGAATCTTTCAATCACTCAGTTATTCCAGGTAATTTCCATGACTTTCGATGATAATCACTCACACCGTATTCTGACAGTGCTTGAATATGTTTCGCGCTTGCATATCCTTTATTATTTCCCCAGTCATATTCGGGAAACTCTAGATGTAACTGTGACATTAAATTATCGCGCTCAACTTTTGCTAAAACCGATGCGCAAGCAATAATTGCACATTTTGCGTCACCTTTAATCACTGTTTTCACCGGAACATTCGGTAAAAGATTTTCCGAGTCAAATAAAGTCTCAGCACCCCACCAATTATGAGAACCATCTAAAAGCACAGCATCAATATTTACCCCCGTAGCTTCTAATTGTTTAAGTGCGCGAGTTGCAGCAAGACGCAAAGCCGAGATAATCCCAATTTCATCAATTTCAGAGGCTTGCGCATGACCAATCGCTGTTGCGTCAGCCCATTGACGGCACGGAGCAACCAGCTCTTCACGGCGTTTTGCGCTTAGTTGCTTTGAATCACGTAATCCAATCGGGAAATCATTACTTGTGTGAATTGTTCGAACTGCAATTCCGACGCTAACAGAACCTGCAAGAGCTCCTCTGCCGACCTCATCCACTCCCGCTAAATTTATTATTCTTGACGACGCAGCTTCAGTTTGTTGCAGAAATTCCAGTTCAATTTCAGTTGTTGGAGTTAGCGGAGGGCACATTTGCAAAAACCTCAGACTGCGACTTTAACGTTGTAAATCGAGAAAATGGATACATTCTCAACCAAGCACGGCCCTCAACATTTTCTATCGGAACAAATCCAAAACCTGTAAATTGCTGGTGATAACGAGAATCTCGAGAATTATTACGGTTATCTCCTAAAACCCAAAGATGCCCTTGTGGCACGGTAACAGAAAAAGGCTCAAGTGAAGCTGAGCCCGAATCCTTCAAATAAGGCTCAGTTACTTCAACACCATTAATCGTTAATTTTCCTGTATCAGTACAGCAAGTAACCTCATCGCCAGGCATGCCGATAATCCTCTTCACCAAATGATTTCCTGCATTCTCTGGCAATAAACCAATTGTTGATCCAACTTTATTAAGGGCACCCAAAATCCCAGTAGGTTCTGTTGTTTCAGCTGTGCTAAGCCATCCCCCAGGATCGACGAAAACAACAATATCTCCCCGATGTAATTCTGCTTCTGTATCAGCCATCTTATTTACAAGAATTCGATCGCGGGGAATAAAAGTATCTGCCATTGATTCAGAAGGAATCTCAAAAGGCTGCACCAAGAAAGTTTTTATCACTATTGCGATGACTAAGGCGACTGCACCAATTACTGTTATTTCAAGAAATCCAGAAAAAACTCTAGAAATTAATGACCGCTGCGGTTCTTCCTTTTCACGATCGAGATGATTAATATCGGAGCCTGCTTTCTTGCTTTCGGATACCACCACAGAGGCGGCAATACTTCCCGAAGCATCTCCAGAAGCCTCGAACTCTGCTAATTCCTCAGCTCCACTTCCCTTTTGCGCAGGAGGGAAAGACGGCGGCATTTCACCATCAAAGTAGTCACGAGAACCAGCAGTTTCTTCCAATGCCACTTCGTCCCACCCCTAATTTAGGTTCCTAAAACAGTTCTGCATCTAAATCTACCGCATCAACTTTTCATCTTTTTAAAGTCACGCCGTAATGCCGCCAAGCTAGCTGTAGCCCTAACCACAGCGAAGTAAACTCAAAGCTGAATAGTTCTTTTACAAAATAGTGGTGGCAGGTACCATTTCTGAGCACCTGCCACCACTAAAGAAATTAGAAATTAGCGATCGTCACGCTTTTCCTTAATCTTAGCTGCCTTGCCACGGCGATCGCGCAAGTAGTAAAGCTTTGCACGGCGTACATCACCACGGGTCACAACCTCAATGGAATCAACATTTGGAGAGTGCAATGGGAATGTACGCTCCACACCAGTACCGAAAGAAGCCTTCCGAACGGTGAATGTTGCATTAACACCAGAACCACCCTTACGTGCAATAACTACACCTTGGAATGCCTGGATACGATGACGATTACCTTCCACAACCTTAACGTTTACCTTAACGGTATCGCCTGGACGGAATTGTGGGCGCTCCTTCAACTGTGGAGCGACAATCTTGTTAAGAATCTCCATGATTCAATCATTTCTCACTCTGCGCGCAGGTCAGAGTGGGCTCAGGGACTTCGCTTAATACTGCGGAAACAATATTAACCAAAATCCGGTCCATTCTTTCTCACTTTTAAGCACGGCCCCCTGCGGCAGGCTTCGCACCAAATATAGTGAGCAACTCTGTTATTCTGCCATATTTAACGGGCGAACCATAGTCACATCGATGTTGAGCGTATCACCGACCATAAATTCTCTCTTCCCAGCTTTCACAAACCCAAGTTTTCGATATGCATTTTGCGCACGTCGATTCTGCGAATTTGTTCCTAACCAGAGATAAGGCTGTCTTTCTTCCGCATACAATTCTCGCAATTGCGTAAAAAGATAATCAGCGAATGCTTCAAACATTCCAGTCCCACGCAAGTGTCGAACCAAATAGAATTTCGAAAGATAAATTAACGAACCCTCACGTTCAACACCGGAGAAGTGAAAATTAACCGGCGCTCCTTCGGCGACGTCGTCATTAATCTGAAATAAAGCATAGGCCGCTAAATTCCCACTTCCCTCTGGAAGTTCAGCAAGAAACACGTGATAAGTTTGCGGAGCTGAAAGATACTTCTGAAAAGATGCTTCTGACAGATTATTTGTAATAAATTCCGCGATTGCTGCCTCAGATAATTCCGGCGGACAAGCATCTGGAAAAGTCTCAGATGCTAATTTTGCTAATGCAGGAATATCAGAAATTTGAGCGAGACGGAAATTCGCTTTCCGTAACCCAATATCGGCAATCGGGAACCACCCCAACTCAGCCAATTTTGCACAATCTTTTTTCTCTAATGATGCAAGATCCAAACTGGCCAGCATATCTGGTCTACGCCACGCCGTTCGTTCCAATGCTTGGTCTCGACGCCATCTGGCAATTGCTCCGTGATTCCCAGAAGTTAACACCTCCGGAACAGGAATTCCCCGGAAATCTGCAGGACGAGTATAAACCGGATATTCAAGTAACCCGGCTGCTCCATGAGATTCCTCAATCAAAGACTCAGGATTTCCCATCATCCCCGGAATAAGTCGCGCCACTCCTTCAACTAATGCCAGAGCAGCCACCTCGCCACCGTTAAGCACGTAGTCTCCAAGAGAAAATTCAAAGACTTCGATATCTGAATGCTGTGCATAATATTGCGCAACCCGGGAATCAATTCCTTCATAACGCCCACAAGCTAAAATCAATTGATCGGCCTGAGCTAAGTCTTCTAATCTACGTTGAGTTAGTTGCTCACCCGAAGGAGTTGGAATCGCAAGAATTCGTCGTGGCGCTATAGTTCCAACAGTTTGTACCCCAGCAGCAGAACTTCCGACTACTTGAGATGAGCAAGCCTCCCCTAATACAGAGTCAATCGCCTCACCCCAAACTTCGGCTTTCATCACCATTCCCGCGCCCCCACCAAACGGAGCATCGTCCACAGAATTATGGACGTCGTGGGTCCAGTCACGCAGATTATGAATTGCTACCGAAATTAATCCTCGCTGTTGCGCTTTGCCAACTAAAGAAAGATCCAAAGATTGAAAAAACTCCGGGAAAATCGAAAAAATATCGAAACGCATTATTTTTACGCCTCAGGGCTTTCGTCGTCTTCAGTGAATGACTCCGACTCTTCCCAGTCGTTAAAGAGTCCTCCAGGAGCATCAATCACAACACAGTGGTCGTCAATATCTACCTCTGTAACAATTTCCTTCACGAACGGAACTTGCACAATATTACCGTCATGTTCTTTTACTAAGAGCAGATCTTGCATCGGCATTGGTTGCAGCCCAACCACTTCTCCAAGCTCATACCCCTCTGGATCAAGAGCTTCTAGCCCGATTAATTCATGCGGATACCAAGCATCGTCTTCGATTTCCACTTCGTCTGACTCAATCACTAGTTTTACACCGCGCAAAGATTCAGCAGTGGTGCGATCATTTATCTCAACAAACTTCGCATAAGTCATCCTTTTATATTCACGAAGTTTTTCGATTTGTAATGGACCGACGTCTTGTGGATTGGTTTCAAGCACAGCTCCAAGGAAAAAGCGTTGTTCTGGAATGTCTGTACGCACATCAAGTTTTACCTCACCTTTAAGACCGTGAGCTGCCCCAATAATTCCAGCAGTTAATTGCACTTTTACTCCTCAAAATTTTACTGGTAATAAAATCTATAAACCTTTATCTATACAGAATTAATCTTATTGCTTTTTGAAATTATTCCAGAATTAAAAATTGGGGTCTACAACTTGATTTCAAATGAACCAAGTGCAGACCCCAAAAGTTTGTTTCAGTATTAGTTGTCCGTTTCAATAACGTCAACACGTACTGGGCCATCGCTAGACAATGCATTCATCACTGTTCGTAAGGCCTTTGCAGTGCGGCCATTGCGGCCTATCACGCGACCAAGGTCTTCTGGATTAACCCGAACTTCAAGAAGTTCCCCACGGCGATTATTCCGCTGCGAAACTTCGACATCATCTGGATTATCCACAATCCCACGTACAAGATGTTCTAAAGCTTGTGCCAACATTAGGCTTCCTCAGACTCCACAGCTTCTTCAGCTGGAGCTTCTTCGCCAGCTTCCTCAGCAGCAGCTTCTGCCGCAGCTTCGGCTTCAGCCTTAGCCCGAGCTTCAGCCTTCTCAGCGCGACGCTTCTCAGCATCGTCCTGAACAGCCTTTACTGCTTCTTCACGAGCCTTTTCAACGTCTACCTTCTCAACAGTCTTGAGTGTAGATCCGCCTTCGAGACCCTTTGCAGCTTGCCAGTCACCAGTAACCTTGAGCTGAGCAAGAACGGTATCAGTTGGCTGTGCGCCTACTGAGAGCCAGTACTGAGCACGCTCAGAGTTAATGTCAATAGTTGAAGGATTGGTGTTTGGATTGTAGAAACCAATCTCTTCAATTACTCGACCGTCACGCTTCTTGCGTGAATCTACAACTACCACGCGGTAAATTGCGTGGCGGATCTTACCCATGCGCTTTAAACGAATTTTGACTGCCACTTGTGTGGTCACTCCTGTTTCTTGTTTAGGTGGATTAACTTTCCAATGGTGGGGCCATTTTCTAGCTTCTCCGAACTTCAAGGTCCTTTGAGATGAGAGGGACTCAAATTTCCTTAAGTACAACGAAATATTTTGCCAGAAAATCCAGCAATTTCACAGTTTTACGGATAAGCTCACAGAATTTTCGACAAGTCACAGGTTTTCAATGCTGGAAAATTGAAAATTGGAAGAATTCACATCTCTCTAAACTTCAGTATTTCATCTATCTAAGAGCATAATTATTCCATGTCTAACGAATCTTCGAGTCCGGCAAACCCTGCGCAAACACCGAAAAACCGGAAAACAAATCGTGAAAATCTCGAGCGATATGCCTGGTTTGCAATAGTAATTGCATTACTCACAATCACCCTTAAACTTGGCGCATATTTTGTGGTTGATTCAGTTTCGTTACTTTCAGACGCAATGGAATCTACCGTTAATTTAGTGGCTGCGATTGTGGCATTATTTGCTTTAAAAATTGCTACCAAACCTGCCGACGCCGACTACACCTTCGGACGCTCCAAAGCAGAATACTTTTCTGCCGCAATTGAAGGGGCAATGATTTTTGGTGCTGCCGCATTAATTATTTTTATGGCCATCCTACGTTTTATTAACCCTGGTGAACTAGAAAATTTTGGGCCGGGTTTAGCCGTCTCCGCATTTGCAACTCTTTTAAACCTTGGCGCTGGACTTTATCTCATAAAGAAAGGTCAAGATCATAATTCACCGGCTCTTAGTGCCGATGGCAAACATTTAATCACTGACGTTATTACCACTTTTGGGGTACTAACAGGAGTTATTTTGATTTGGATTACTGGATGGCATATCCTCGATCCAATCTTCGCCATTCTTGTCGCCTTAAATATTATCTATATCGGAGTCGGGCTAATCCGCGAATCCCTCTCGGGACTCCTTGACGCAACTCTGCCTGCTAAAGAAAATCGGCTAGTAATCGACATTCTTCACTCTCATCGTGCAGAAAATGTAACTTTCCACGGGTTGCAAACTCGTGTTTCGGGGAGAATGCGCTATCTCAATGTTGATTTACAGGTTCCTGGGTCTTGGACTGTAAAGCAAGGGCACGATCTTGCGCAAAAAATCGAAGAAGAAATCCAAGCGGTTCTTGAGAATGCTGAAACAAAAATTCATATTGAACCAATTGAAGATCCAGTTTCTTACGAAGATATCCCTGAAGGTTTCGTTCCCATCGACGACGCCGACGCTTTCACTCCTCCAAGCAGCAAATAAAAGTTTACTGATGAGACTTTTCAAAAACTTCCGACTTCAAGCCCATCAATGATGACTCGCTGCGGATGTAACACCTCGTTAATATCTCTCTCTGGATTATGCCGATAAACCACAAAATCTGCAGCAGATCCCTCTTCCCAACTGGTAAAACCAAGTAATTCTCGTCCACGATACGACGCCGCTGCCATAACAAGTTCAGTTGGCATCCCATCACGCACCGCATCAACTAATTCTTGCGGCAAACCACGACCCGGAGTTGCAACATCTTCTGCCGTATCCGAACCCATCACTAAAAGTGAGTCTGCAACAAGTAATTCTGCTAAATGTTCTCTCCGTCGAGCATCCATCTCTCGCATCCGCTTTTGGTAAATTGGAAAACGATGTCCAGCTGCCGCAAATTCCGGAAATCGCGAAATTTGATTCACAGTTGGCACAATTAAGATTCCTTGCGCTCGGGCTTGTTGTTTTTGCGCAAAAGACATTCCAGTACCATGCTCAATACCGTCAACACCTGCCGCTAATAACATTTCTCCCGTTTCTGCAGCAAAACTGTGCACAGTAACGCGTTTCCCTAAATCATGTGCCAGTGCCACGCCGTCAGCAAATAATTTCGCATCCCATAGTGGGCGTAAATCCCCAGCTGATCGATCAATCCAATCAGCAACTATTTTTATCCACCCTCCGCTTATCGCACATTGTTTTTCAATCTCGGAAAGAAAATTTTCCGGCTCCACCTCAGAGGCTAAGAATCTAGTGTAACGTTTCGGGCGCGCAATATGTTGACCACAGTGAATTACTTTTGGCATCCCTGTTGTTATAACTTCATTCGCGTCTCGCTGCGAACCAGCATCACGAATCGCTGTTACTCCTTGCATCGCGCAAGCAGCCAGACGACGTCGCATTTCTTCATCACTTACCGGCTCAGCTTGATTCGACATACCAATATGCGTATGAGCATCAACCAGGCCCGGATAAATATAACCTGATATTTCTTGCACTATGCACTCTGCAGTTGGTTTCTGATATTGAATCACGCCGTCGGCAATCCAAATCTCATTGCGAGAAGTGCCGCGCAAAGTACCAGATAGATGAAAAACAGTTTTCATAAGATGCCAAATTCTCTAGCTATGGTTTTTTAAGTCTGCTGCAGACTTAAAAAATTTTAGTGCAAATTCTCAAAATCAGAATCTCAGCTTTTGCTATAAAACAAATCTGGGTTCAGCTAAAAGTTTTTAAACCTCAACTGAACCCAAACTTTCAATAATCACTACTACTTAGCGTAAGAAACGCGCCAAAGCGTCCATGTCGACTTCAGGAGTTGCGTTGGACTGATTAACTCCGGCACCGAAAGCGCTCCCCTTCGGAGCGGTTTCACTGTCTCCGCGTTGCGCAGCAAGCTCTTGCTGACGGCGCTTCGCTGGATTTCCAGAACGCCCCTTCTTTGAACCAGACTTCGCCTTTGGCTTCTTCTTTTGTTTCTTCGTGTAATTTCCACCCATCCCAGGCATTCCTGGAATATTTGGCATTCCTGGGATATTCGGCATCCCCCCACGAGAAACTTGCTGCATCATCTTCTTCGCAGCTTCAAAGCGATCCATTAAAGAATTAACTTCTTGTACTGAAGTTCCAGAACCATTGGCAATTCGCAATCGGCGTGAACCGTTTAAAATCTTCGGGTCACGACGCTCTGCTTTCGTCATCGAACGAACAATAGCTACCTGGCGATCAATCTCACGCTCATCAAATTGCTCAAGCGCTTCCCGATATTGCCCCATTCCAGGAAGCATTCCCATAATTTTCTTCATCGAGCCCATCTTGCGCATTTGCTCAAGTTGATCGACGAAATCATCAAGAGTGAAGGATCCCTGCGCCATTTTCGCAGCAAGATCTTCAGCTTCTTTTTCCGACCAAGTCTTCTCAGCCTGTTCAATAAGGGTGAGAATATCGCCCATATCAAGAATTCGTGAAGCCATTCGATCAGCATGAAAACGCTCAAATGCATCCATCTTTTCACCAGTTGAGGCGAAAAGTACAGGCTGCCCTGTTACTCCACGGACGGAAAGGGCTGCACCACCACGCGCGTCGCCGTCCAGCTTTGAAAGAACAACACCTGTAAACCCAACACCATCACGGAAAGCAATCGATGTATTTACCGCGTCTTGGCCGACCATCGAATCCAAGACAAATAAAATTTCGTGAGGCTTCACTGCATCGCGAATATCACGCGCCTGCTGCATCATTTCTTCGTCAATACCGAGTCGCCCAGCGGTATCAACAATTACTACATTTAAACCATTTTCTCGAGCAAAATCGATACCACTACGTGCAACCTGTACCGGATCACCGATGCCGTTACCTGGTTGCGGAGCCCATACTTGCACCCCAACTTGTTGCCCCACAACTTGTAGCTGATTCACAGCATTTGGCCGCTGCAAATCAGACGCAATCAAGAGCGGTTTCTTTCCTTGTTCGCGTAGCCACTTACCGAGTTTTCCCGCAAGTGTGGTTTTACCTGCACCCTGCAAACCCGCAAGCATAATCACTGTTGGGCCAGAAGTAGCCCAATTTA
>JAXFDG010000146.1:0-6066 GCA_034173665.1 Arcanobacterium sp. | reverse complement strand
TCATACCAAGAGTTGAAAATCTGCAAGAAGATCCACTGCGTCCACTTCATATATTCGATATCGGTGGTCGCCAAAGAGCGGCGGCTTTCGTGTGAAAGACCTAATTGCCGTAGCTGACGGCGCATATTTGCAATATTTTCATCGGTGGTTACGCGTGGATGCGCACCTGTCTGTACCGCAAACTGTTCTGCTGGCAAACCAAAAGCGTCATAGCCCATCGTGTAAAGCACGTTTTTCCCGAGCATACGCTGGTAACGCGCAACAGTGTCGGTAGCGATAAATCCGAGTGGATGCCCAACATGCAGGCCCTTGCCTGAAGGGTAAGGGAACATATCAAGGAGGAAGAACGACTCTGCGGAAAGCTCATCTTCGCCCGCTAAGGGACCAACCGGGTTTGCAGAATTAAAGGTGCCTTCAGACTCCCATTTATTTTGCCATTTTGCTTCAATCTTATTTGCCAGCTCTGCGGTGTAACGGAACGCAAATTCCGTTTGCTGCTCTTCGCTCAATTTATCTCCTTCAAAGTCGTACCTATTAATGCTAACTGAGGAGCGAAAATTTGGTGTAAACGTCTTGAAACTTGACGCTAAATTCACTCTCTTTTACTTAGTTTTGTGCGCTTTACTTCAGTTACTTTGCTGCACTTCAGCCGCTCGCTAAACTCAATTCCTCAACCAAACTTTGACCAGAAACGCTAAACTGCAGTCATGACTATTTTTACAAAGATTATTGACGGCGAGCTCCCCGGCAACTTTGTGTGGGCTGATGAGCTTTGCGTCGCTTTTGCCACGATTGAACCGGTTGAGCCGGGGCATGTGCTAATTGTGCCGCGGGAAGCTATTGATAAATATTCTGATTTGGAGCCTGATCTTTTCGCACATATCGCGAAAGTGGCACAGATTATTGGTAAGGCCCAGGAGCGGGCTTTTAATGTACCGCGCGCAATTCTTAGTGTGCTTGGTTTTGATGTGCCACATATGCATATGCACGTAATCCCGGCAGTTGAGGGAACTTCAAAGAAGTTCCCAGCCGTGAAAATGGTTGATGCAGCTGAATTAGCTGAACCAATGCAAAAACTCCGCGCAGCACTGCGAGAAACTGGATACGCAGAATGTGTGCCGGCAGAATAAGGGACAGATTACAACATGCTGCGGAAGCTTGCGTAGGCTTACTTATAAAACGATTTTTAAGTCAATTTAATGTCTTTACTAGCTAGTAAAGACATTTACTGGGCATCAGAAAACCAAAGACCACTGATCCCAGAACCAGAAAGTCGTAAAGAGAATCAGCAGAAGATAACTGCCAAAGATAAGTACCAGGCGATTACGCGCAATAAATTCACCGGCTTTCACTCCGGTCTTCCCTAGATGCCCTGCTTGCAAAGCAGTACCGAGGACAATCACAGTGAGCGGGATAGTCACAAACCAAACCACTACACACCACGGACAAAGGGAACGTTCAATCACAAATGATTGATACATAAACCAGCCAACCCAGCTAATCGCAATGACCGTGCCAGCACTTAAGGCTTGCCAAAGAAGACGTCCGAAACGTCCACCAGTTAGTAGCACCAAGCCAATCATCAATAAAGCAGAAAATCCCGCTAACCCAAGGGTTGAATTAGAGATTCCGAAGAAGACCTCATTTTGCCAAGTACCAATCCATTTACCACAGCCAATTAATGGATTAATATCACAGACCAGGGCTTGATTTGGAAACTTCAATTTCTGTTTTTCCGAAAGAACAAGTTCGAGAGAAGAAAACGCTCCAATGGCAGCCAAAATTGTAATTGCGAGCGCAACACCTCGACTAGCGCCACCAGCCAGGGTTTCCACAGAAGCCTTTCCGGAAAGCTTCGCCAACTTCCGTTCGAACTCTATATCTGCTGCGTCAAGCTCTTCTCCCGCAAGCTCTAAATCAGCTAGCTCCTCAGCTGATTTCGCTAAGCCTGATTTTTCCTCGAAACGAGTCATCTATACCTCACAGTGTTACAACTATCTTTAATATCCCTAGCAAAACATTCTCTATATATTCGGAAATATTCTTACGAGAAATATCTTCACACGTTAATTTTCTCTTTGTTATAACTGCCGTAACAGCTTATGAATATAGTCTACTGTGTCTTCCCAACCAGTAACAGCATGAGTTCGAATCCCTAGACGTAATACCGGGTAGTCATTTCCGCCTTCGTCAAGACGATCACCAACAAACAACATCGCTTCAATCGGAATCCCGGTTTGCTTAGAGAGTTCTGAGATTCCATATGCTTTATCAACACCTTTTTGGGTGATATCGATCGACGTCGAGCCCCCTGAACGAACTTCAAGCTCTGGGAGCAAAGGAGCAACAGCTGCACGAAGACTTTCTTTTTTCACACCTGTTGGATCCCACGTTTTTTTCGCTTCAAGCGCAGCCTGTTGCCCAAGAGCTGAGAAAGTAATTTGCGAACCGCGGTCTTCTAAAATTGGACCCGCTGTGTCTGTTTCCCAAAGCCCTAAACGTTTTGCTTCGCGTTCTAGAATATTCAAAGCTTTTTCACGTACTTCAAGACTTAAGTTACGTTCATAAACGCTAGCCCATTCGCCGTCGATAAATCTTAAATACCGTGTTCCACACGTTGGCATTAAATGAAGTTTTTCAGCTTGGCTCGCGGTAGGCTCTAATCCAGCTAAAAGTTGTGATTGAAACTGGGAAAAATTTCCTCCAGAAATCACGCATACGGCAACTTGATCCAGTAAATCCCGTAAAACAACAGCCATTTCTTCGGGTAAAGCGGACTTTGATGGTGCAAGAGTGTCATCAAGATCAAACGCAACTAGCTGTAATTCCATACCTTCTATTACTTTCTGTATCAAGCAGCGTGAAAAATATCTATTATTGCCAATGTGTTTTTCTGAAAAACCCCACTAGACTAGTGCCAAATAGGTAGATTTTCTCTTTTGAAACCACATCTCTCATATTAAAGATTGAGTCCCCCTGTAAGCGCGTCGAAACGGAATTAGATGAATCACGATAACTCCTTAGAGCGGCCCGAACTTTTTGCTCCAAATAATAGTAATAGCAATGCCCCAAAGGTTTCTCAGCCTCTTATTACCGCAGCAGCATGGTCTTGGAGATTTCTTCTTGTAGTTGCGGCAATTGTGGTAATTAGTTTTATTGCCTTAACTTTTTATACACTCTTAATATCTACTGCCGTAGCAATGTTAATTGCAGTTGTAATGCAACCAATGGTGACTTGGCTACATAAACGTGGCATACCGAATTCATTAGCAGCAGGGCTGGTACTGCTACTACTTTTAGCAATATTACTCGTGATGTTCATAGGTTCAGCTTTCGGATTTTATTCCGGATTTTCTGAACTTGGCTCAGATATCACCCAAGGTGTAAATGCAATTATTGAGTATATCGGTTCGCATTTCCCTGATATCAAATCAAATCTTTCAGATATCTGGGATCAAGTTCAAGAAACCATTATGAGCAATTCCGGGCAAATTGCTTCCGGAGTGCTTTCAGTTTCTTCATCTATCACTGAATTTGGAACCGGCGCAGCAATTACAATCTTCACTCTTTTCTTCTTCTTAAAAGACGGTCGTATAATTTGGCACTGGGTAGTGCGCTTATTCCCAGAGTATTACCGAGACGACGTGAACGAATCCGGAATTCGTGCTTGGGTGACCATGGGTAATTTTACGCGAACCCAAGCAATCGTAGCTTTCGTTGACGCACTTGGCATTACAGTTATTGCTTTGCTCTTATCAACCCCAATCACTTTGGCAATCCCAATTGGCACAATTGTTTTCCTCGCTTCTTTTATTCCAATTATTGGTGCGCTGGTCTCCGGAATTGTAGCGGTACTCGTAGTGCTTGTAAATACTTCCAGTTTCACAATGGCACTAATTATGCTTGCGGGCGTAATCGCAGTACAACAAATTGAAGGGAATGTACTTCAACCTGTACTACAAGGAAATGCATTGAATCTTCATGCCCTTGCAGTTGTTTTCATTGTTGCCGGTGGAACCACAATTGGTGGAATTGTCGGTGCAATTTTTTCCGTTCCACTTGCAGCTGCAATAAATACTGTGGTTCTCTACTTACGCGGACACGATATCTATCCATATCTCAACTCGGACCCAGATCGTCCCGGCGGACCACGTCGCGCATTTATTGAGTTCACAACCGCTCACTGGGAAGACTTTGATGAAAACGTGGCCCAGCACGAATCGCCAAAGGAATTAAAGCGAATGAAACGTGACCGGAAACGGCGTCAATCTCAAAACACTAAAACAGAAGCCCCAAAGACTGAATCAACAAATACAAATTAAAATCAACAGTAGACATAGCTCTAGTAACATTGCGTTTTCAGAGAGTTATTAAACGTCTTTAAGGGACTTTAAGGGAAAAAGAAGGAAAAATATGTCAACTCCACATATCAACGCGGAAGCAGGCGCATTCGCCCCAGCAGTGCTTATGCCGGGAGACCCAAAACGAGCACAACGAATGGCACAACAATTAATGCCTGACGCAAAATTAGTTACAGATATTCGTGGAATCCTCGGGTACACTGGTGAAGTTAATGGGAAGCCACTTTCAATCATGGCCTCCGGCATGGGGCAGCCTTCCCTCTCCATTTATGTAAATGAACTATTTATGTTCTACGGCGTGGAGCGAATTATTCGAGTCGGAACTTGTGGAGGAATTTCTCCGAAAGTCAAAGTTGGTGACGTAATCATTGCTAACGGTGCACACTACGAAGGCGTAATGAATACTTTCTTAACTCCAAACGTGCACTTCTCTGCAGTTGCAGATTTTAAATTAACCCGTGCAGCAGCTGATGCAGCTGGAGACGACCCACGAGTATTTGTTGCACCGATTGTTTCACGAGACCGGTTCTACGGCGTGCCGGAAGCTGAAAATCTTGCTCTTGCTGCAGTAGGAACTCTCGGAATCGAGATGGAAGCTGGAGCACTTTATGGTCTTGCAGCGAAACATGATAAGCAAGCCCTCGCAGTTCTGACTGTATCTGACCACCTCTTCGATGAATCACCAGATATGACTGCCGAAGAACGCGAGTCTAACTTCCAAAAAGCTTTAGCTCTTGCAGTTGCCGCAGCACACTGCGACTAATTCCGAGCACAATCCCGCTTCTCATTATCATCTTTGATATCGAGAAGCGGGATTCTCTAAAAACCATTACTTTTCCCTATCAATTCAACACTCCACCATCACTCATCCCAGTATGTGAGAAAACTTTTTACGTAAATTTGCAATTTTTTTTCGTCCATGTAATTCTTTAATTGTTCATCAAGAGCAGCTGAGAGACTTGGCTCCATGAAGCTGCAGCAACCCGAATCCGCCGGGTGCTAATGCCAAGACCGATGGGAGCAAGAATGATTGACCTACAGGCTGTAACTAAAGTCTACCCGCGTAAAGGGCAAGACCCAGTTATTGCACTTAACGAGCTTTCCCTCTCCATTAAATCCGGGGAAATACACGGAATAGTTGGTGAATCAGGAGCAGGTAAATCCACTCTCATTCGTTGTCTTACTGCGCTAGAACGCCCGACTTCCGGCACAATTACTGTCGCGGGCCAAGACCTTACAGCCTTAAACGAAAAAGAACTCCGCAGTGCACGCCGTCAAATCGGAATGGTATTCCAGGGAGCTAATCTTCTTGAAGCTCGCACAGCAGGGGCAAACGTTGAATACCCACTCCAAATCGCTGGTATTCCAGCTGAAGAACGTAAAGCACGTGTTCATGAACTGTTTGACTTAATTGGTCTTCAGGGACGCCAAAGTTCTTATCCGACTCAGCTTTCTGGCGGTCAGCGTCAACGTGTTGGTATCGCTCGGGCACTAGCTGATAATCCTGGCGTAATCCTTGCTGATGAACCTACTTCCGCGCTAGACATGGAAACAACTGATCAGATTCTTGCACTCTTAAAAGATGTGCGAGATCGCCTTGGTGTCACAGTTGTTGTTATTACCCATGAAATGTCTGTTGTTCGCAAGATTTGCGATTCAGTTACATTACTTGACGCTGGTCGCGTAATTGAGTCTGCTTCAATTA
>JAXFDG010000145.1:0-5042 GCA_034173665.1 Arcanobacterium sp. | reverse complement strand
CGTGAATTTACTGCGAATAATATTCCGTTATACCCGGAAATACCCAGCTTGGATTGCCTTGGCAATCTTACTTCAATCAATTTCTGCAATTGCCGCGCTTTGGTTACCAGAGTTAAATGCAAAAGTAATTGATCAAGGTATCGCTACCGGAAGCTCCAGCCTCGTCTGGCACTTTGGATCCCAAATGCTACTGGCATGTTTAATCCAACTAGTTGCCGCAATTCTCGCCGCATATGCTGGCGCAAAAGTTGCGATGTCAGCTGGCGCAGATTTACGAGCCACAGTTTTCCATAAAGTAATTTCCCTTACCGGCCCACAGGTTCACCGCATGGGAGCCGGAACACTCATTACGCGTTCCACAAATGATGTGCAACAAATTCAAACCCTGATTCTTTTCGGACTCAATCTATTAGTGGCTGTTCCGGTAAATGCTATCGGCGGTATCATCATGGCACTTCGCCAAGATTTAAGCCTCTCTTGGCTGATAGTCTGCAGCGTCCTCGCAATCACTGCCGCAATGCTCGTATTTTTCTTTAAACTCGTGCCACTTTTTACCCAGATGCAAGGTCGCATCGACGATATTAACTCTGCACTCAGAGAACAAATTATGGGAATACGAGTAGTTCGCGCTTTTGTCCGTGAAGACTTTGAAACCGAAAAATACGCACAAACAAATCGCAATATCACCAAAGTTTCCTTACAAGTAGGAAACTATTTCGTGTTGATGTTCCCAGTAATGACGGCGATGCTCGGAATTTCCTCCGCCGCAGTGCTCTATTTCGGTGGAAGTCGCGTTGATCTTGGGTTGCTCGACGTCGGTTCTATGACCGCATTCATGCAGTATCTTGCGCAAATTATTGGGGCAGTATTGATGGGAATTTTTGTTTTAATGATGGTTCCCCGAGCCACAGTCTGTGCTGAAAGAATCACCGACGTCGTCTCGCAAATTCCTGAGGTTACTTTTAACCCTGAAACAAATGCAAACCTCTCCGATTCACAGTCACAAGCTCTCGATTCGCGTAGCGAAATTCGCCACTCACACACCGACCCTCAAAGTTCAGGCACTGAAACTCACAGTTCAGAGGTTGAAGCTCACGGTTCACGCATTGAATTCAAAAATATTACCCACCGTTTCTCTGGCGCAGAATTACCTGTATTGAATAATATTTCCTTTACTGCAGAGCCTGGCACAACCACAGCAATTATCGGCTCCACCGGATCTGGAAAATCAACTATTTTAAATCTTTTACTGCGAGCATTCGATGCTACCTCCGGAGAAATCAAAATCGACGGAAAACCAATCAATGAACTTAGCCGCCGAGAACTTTCAGAAACTATCGGAATCGTTCCGCAAAAACCGTATCTATTCTCCGGAAGCGTGGCTTCAAATCTTCGTTTTGGTAATCCTGAAGCTACCGAAACCGAACTCTGGAACGCCCTAGAAGTAGCACAAGCTGCAGACTTTGTGCGAGAAATGCCAAAACAACTTGAAGAACCAGTTGCGCAAGGTGGAACAAGTGTCTCTGGTGGTCAGCGTCAACGCCTAGCAATCGCTCGATTACTTGTCACAAAACCGCAAGTCTATTTATTCGATGATTCATTCTCCGCTCTCGATGTAGCCACAGATGCACGTCTTCGTGCTGCTTTACCAGAATTTACTGGCGATGCCACCACGATTGTTGTAGCACAAAGAGTTTCCACCATTATGAATGCCGATCAAATTCTCGTACTCGATGAAGGGCGACTTGTAGGAACCGGCACACATCAAGAATTACTAGAAAATAACGCAGTCTATCAAGAAATTGTTCGCTCGCAGATGGAGGCAGAAGATGAACGATAAACCACAGAAAGCAGAGAATTTCTGGGGCTCTTTAAAGCGTCTGCTCAGCCTGCTCGGCACTGAAAAACTTGTTATTTTCATTGTTTTCCTAGCAGCGATCCTTGGTATCGTTTTCACAATCGCCACTCCGACTGTGCTCGGTTGGGCAACCGATGTAATTGTTCACTCAGCCTTTAATAATGCGAGCTTAGATTGGACTGCATTAAACAAATATCTCGCAATCCTTGTGTCCTGCTATTTACTTGGGTCTCTATTGAATTGGTTTTCCAGTTGGCTCTTAAACCGCTCTGTAATGAGAGTAATTTTCCAACTCCGGCAGGATATCGAAGCAAAATTGCATCGCCTTCCATTAAGTTACTTTGATTCAAATAAGCGCGGCGATATCATCTCGAGAACTACAAACGACGTAGACAATATCCAAACTGCACTCCAACAAGGATTTTCCACCGTTGTCAGTTCAGGCGTAAAAATTATTGCCGTACTCGGCATCATGCTTTGGCTCAGCTGGCAGCTCGCATTGATTTCTCTACTGTCAATTCCACTAATGGGAATCTTGGTGGGAGTTATCGGAGTTCGCGCCCAAAAATTGTTCACTAAGCAATGGGCTGCAACTGGAGAAGTTAATGCTCACGTGGAAGAAAGTTTTTCCGGGCATGAACTTGTGCGCGTGTTCAATCGCGATGAAGAAATGCTTGCAAAATTCACTGAACGTAACACTGAACTGCGTGACACAGCAATTAAAGCACAAGCACTATCTGGAATATTCTTCCCAGCAACGCAGTTCGTAAACTATCTCGTTTTTGTACTGACAGCAATCGTCGGCGCACTAAAGGTAGTTAGTGGCGTAATGACGGTTGGCCAAGTAGTAGCTTTCCTAAATTATTCACGAATGTTCTCCGAACCGGTTGGACAGATCTCCTCAATGGCACAAATGTTGCAATCAGGAGTGGCTTCCGCAGAGCGAACTTTCCAATTGCTCGATGCCACAGAACAAGAACCAGATTCAGCTAATACTGTTCTCGGAGAAACAGCTACCGGACATGTCGCCTTCAAAAATGTTGAATTCTCCTACACTCCCGAAAAACCACTTATTGAAGACCTCTCGCTCGAAGTTCAACCCGGACAAACTGTAGCGATTGTTGGGCCAACTGGAGCTGGAAAAACCACACTCGTTAATCTAATCATGCGATTCTACGAGTTGAACTCGGGTTCAATTCAAATCGACGGCGTGGATATTCGCGAGCTTTCTCGCTCTGAGTTACGACGTCGAGTTGGAATGGTGCTACAAGATGCCTTCTTGTTCACCGGGACAATTCGCGAAAATATTCGCTATGGAAATCTCGATGCTAGTGACGAAGATGTAATTGCAGCAGCAAAAGCAACTATGGTTGATCATTTTGTGCGTTTACTCCCCGATGGATATGACACTGTTCTTGAAGAAAATGGTTCAACACTCTCCTCAGGTGAACGGCAACTATTAACTATTGCCCGAGCTTTCGTCGCACAACCTTCATTGCTGATTTTAGATGAGGCAACGTCGTCAGTAGATACTCGAACTGAAGTTTTAGTACAAAAAGCTATGAATAGTTTACGTGCTGGGCGCACCTCATTTGTGATTGCGCATCGACTTTCTACCATTCGTGATGCTGATTTAATTATCATGATGGAAAACGGAAAAGTTGTCGAACAGGGAACTCACCAAGAACTCGCCTCACGTGGCGGTTCATATGCAAAACTTCTAGCAGCGCAATTTAATACAGAAACAACCGAATCCGAAAATTAAGCAGAGATTTACGCAGAACACCCACTTAAAAGTTGAAATTAAACTTTTAACTACTATCACCCATTTAACATAAATTCACAATACCCTCGATAACCATTCTTAATTATTCTGGTAGGGTGAAATTGGCGTACTTATACACACAACGATTGGATTAATCATTGAATACTAATAAAAGTATGTTTAAGCGTGTGGCTAGCGCACTTGGAGCGCTCGCACTAGGCGCTGGGATTGCACTTACTCCAGCAACCACTGTTCTTGCACAGGGTGTTCCAGTAGATGTAACTCCTGACTATACACTCGAAAAACCAACTTTTACGCGCGTTTCGACTGACGCTGGATGGCGCAGTGAATATCACTATGCCCCACAATTCCAGCCAGTAGAAAATCAATGTGCAAACGTTGGCCACGGAAACTGGGCTCGTGTTAATTGTTGGACCGACGATGGCGATAACTTGATTGTTCGCGTGGAATTTAAGTATCGGCGTGATATTCAAGGAATTTACGTTAAGGACGACACTGCTCATAAACCAACAGGTGGAACAGTGGTTCGCCACTCCGGGAGAAATAAACGCTTCTTCCCTATCCCAGCAGAAAACCGCACCCCAGATGGAAAAGCTTACATAATCTTCAACTACGAAAATTTTGAAGGCCAAAGTTTTTATATCGACGCCTCCTACAATCTAGCAAGTGACTGGGACACAATTAGCGTTAGTGTTACCCAAAACGTAAATCGTGCCACCGATGCTGACCCGGTAGTTGCTCGTCAAGCAACTGTTTATGAATCAAATTTCCGCAAGCTTTCACAGCCCCTGCAATTTGAAAAGATTGTTGAAGTAGACGGCAAATATAAAGCTGTTTACTCAATGATTAATGCAACTGAGGCTGAAGCTGGGGATGTTGATATGATCCAAATTTGGCCAGTTGATAAAGATACATATACTTGGCGCCCTGAAGCAGAAGATGGTTCATGGGCTCCCTATGTTCAAACTCCGACTCGCCCACTCGGATGTAATCCAGCGAATGTTGATGTCCCACGTCTTGGTTACAATGGCTTAGGTACCGATACTGGTTTTATTAACTACACCAAGGATTCAGCTGATTACCCATTGATTCGTGACGGAGCAAAAACTTCAATCATGGTTGATATTCAGCCAGGGTGGGAACGTCTTCAATACGAAACTTGGATGACTGGGTGTGGAAATCCATTTGGTCGCCCTGGGCAGATGCGTCCATACCAAGGTCAAGTAACTATTCCTCCATTTGCTCTGGCACAAGTTACTAAGCTTGTTGGTGGTAACTTAGAGCTACAACGCGTAGAAAATGGCACAACTCTTGGTGAATTAGATTCTGCTCAAGAATTTGGTGGAACTCTAACTTACCCAGCAGGAACTCTTACCATGGAACACCCAGATCCATCTG
>JAXFDG010000144.1:0-10624 GCA_034173665.1 Arcanobacterium sp. | reverse complement strand
TTATGTGGAGCCATATTTGTGGCCATACCAACGGCGATACCGGCAGATCCATTTACTAATAAGTTTGGAATGGCTGCAGGGAGCACTTCTGGCTGATCCATGGTGTTATCGTAGTTTGGCACCATGTTCACAACATCTTCGTTGAGAGAAGCGGTCATTGCGGTTGCAGCTGGCGCCATTCGAACTTCAGTGTATCGCGCAGCTGCTGGACCATCATCGAGAGAGCCGAAATTTCCGTGCCCATCAACCATTGGGAGGCGTAACGTAAAATCTTGGCTCATGCGGACCATCGCATCATAGATTGCTGAATCGCCGTGCGGATGTAGGCGTCCCATAACGTCGCCAATAACTCGAGAAGACTTTACGTGACCTTTATTCGGGCGCAATCCCATTTGGTCCATCTGAAACAAAATTCGACGTTGAACAGGTTTCAATCCATCGCGGGCATCGGGTAGTGCACGTGCATAGATAACTGAGTACGAATATTCTAAGAATGAATTCCGCATCTCCTCAGAGACGTCAATATCGATAATTTGTTCTTCAGTCGAAGTC
Source organism: Arcanobacterium sp. (assembly GCA_034173665.1). GTDB lineage: Bacteria > Actinomycetota > Actinomycetes > Actinomycetales > Actinomycetaceae > Arcanobacterium_A. Next base: position 10,072 of record JAXFDG010000144.1, on the reverse strand, counting down.
TTTCGTATGCGTGTGCTCATTTCTTTATTATCTGGGATTTTGGCGGAAAATAGGGCATTGGCACACGTGAAATCATGAGAGATAACCCGCATTCAAGAGCATCTTGCTGAATTAGAAATCAGATATAGTTAAGCATAGTGATTACTCTTAACCGATTGGAGTGTTTGTGGCAGATTTAGCAGCTTTATTGTCTGATGCAATTTTGCCTAACACGAATTCTCTAAACTCGGTTTTTGCTGGAGCACTCGGAGCTGCGGGATTCAGGCTTAATGACGATCCTGAATATCTTGCTAAAGCACAAATTTTGCATGACTTACCAGAAGCGAAAAAAGTATTGGTTATCTTGGTAGATGGATTCGGGGCAATGCAATTCCACGACTATCGGGGATATCTTCCAACTTTACGAAACTTTTCGCGGATTTCAGAACTAACAACGGTGGTTCCATCTACGACTTCAACTGCAATTACTGCTTTTGGTACGGGCGCCACGGCCGGAGCGACTGGAGTCGCGGGGTATTCGGTGAAAAGTCCCTATACTGAGAAAGTTTTTAATCTAATTTCTTGGGAAGGAGCAGGTACCTCTATCGAGAACTGGCAAACTGTGCCCACACTTTTTGAGCGCTTGGGGTCTGAAGGGAAAAATACTTGTATTGTGCAAGCACCAAAATATCTTAACTCCGGATTGAGTCGAGCAGCTTTGCGCGGAACGACAATCGAGGTGCACCCAGAGCAAGATCAAAGACTATTTTTAGGGGCAAAATGGCTGGCAAATCGTGACTCAGGGGTAGTTTATGTGCATTGGAAAGATGTTGATGCAAGTGGGCATAAATTTGGTGTAGGTAGCGATCAGTGGCTTGCTGCAATTGAAGAATTTGATGCAGTTTTAAAGCGAGCTCTGAAGATTGTGCCAGCCGGAACTTTGATTTTGGTGACAGCTGATCATGGAATGATAAATGCTGGAGAAAAGTTAGATCTTGCTGATAGCACAGTATTAAATGAAGGTGTTCTTGAGGTAGCCGGGGAAGAGCGAGCCTTGCATCTTTATACAGAAGCTTTTCGGGCTGACGACGTCGCCCAAAGATATCGTGATGAGCTTGGGGAACGAGCTTGGGTTTTAACTCGAAACGAACTTGCTGAAAGCGGGATTGTGGGAGATATTAATAAATCACATCTTTTAGTTTTCGGGGATGTGATAGTGTTTTCGCGAAAGAATTATGGGATTGTTGATTCGCGACGGCAAACTGAATCTGCGATTGCCTTAAAAGGTGTTCATGGTTCGCTTACTGCACAGGAGATGTATATCCCAATGTTGGTGGAGGTTAAATAATGGCAGAGCTAGTGTTCTTTTCTGGAACAATGGACTGTGGTAAATCAACATTGGCTTTACAGACTGCGTACAATTACCGGCAGCGAGGGCTCGACGGCGTAATCTTTTCCATGAATGATCGTGCTGGAGCAGGGAAACTTTCATCCCGACTCGGACTGATTACCGATGCAATTGAAGTTGCTCCAGATACTGATTTTTGGAGTGCAGTGCAAAAATTACGAATGACGCAGCGAGTTGATTACATTATTTGCGATGAAGTGCAGTTTTATTCCCGTGAACAGGTTGATGATTTAGCGCGGGTGGTAGACGAAATTGGGATTAATGTTTATGGTTTTGGCATTACTTCTGATTTTTTGACGCGACTGTTTCCCGGTTCGGCTCGAATGCTTGAATTAGCTGATCGAATTGAACGGCTACAAGTTGAAGCTTTATGTTGGTGTGGCGCACGGGCAACCCATAATGCTCGTACTGTTAATGGAGAAATGGTGCGTGAAGGCGAGCAAGTTGTGATTGGGGATACCCAAACAACTGATGTAGTTGCATATGAAGTTCTTTGCCGGAAACATCATATGCGTGGACTAACCGCTAGTTCTGCACATGCTGCAGAACTCTCACCGCAAATTTTATTGGAATCTGAAAATATTTAAATTTGCTCGACTTAATCTTTCGAATATCCGAAAACAATCTCATCCCATGACGGCATTGCCGGACGATCACGACGTGATTTTGGTTTATTTGTTTTCGCTGCCGCATCTTTTTCTACAGGAACAGGGGAGTCTTTTAAATCTCCCAGACCAGGTAATTCTGATTGATCGGCGCTAATCTCAGTATTTTTACTATCAGTATTATCATCTACTTGTGCTAATTCAGCTTCTTCTGGAGCATCAACAGTGTTGCTGGAATCTGCAGAAATCTCATTTTCCACTTCAGAATCGAGGTCCTCTGCAAAATCAGAATTAGTCGCGTAGTCATCTTCTGGATCAATAGTGAAATCTGGAATTTCATGTTCGTCAACTGAGTCGGTAAAAGAATCAGAGGTATCTAATTCTTTTACCGGTTGAAGCTTAATAATCGTGGCATCAGTGGCTAATTCTGGCTCTGATGCTGCTGGATGCGCGCCGTCGATAAACTCATCAATACTCGGCATTGGTTTAGCGATTCCACGTTGTGCATCAAGCTCAGCTAAGATCGCATCTAAATCGAGACCAGTAGTTATTTCCGGTTCTGAAATTGAGAAGCCTTCTTCTGTTTCGGCCTCAGATGAAACTTTATCTTCAGCTTCTTGAGCAAGAGCAGTAACAGCCGTTTCGGAATAAATTTCGGGGCTCAATTGCGCAACAGTGGCGCTATCGGCAGAAGTTGTGCTTACTTGAGAATCGGAGGTTACTGGAGCCATCAAATCAATTGCGGACACTTTCGGAGTGTTAAGTGGGCGCCATGGTTCGCTGGTTGCTTTTAAAGGGTTTTCTGTAATCCACGCAGCTTCATCATTAAGAGCTCGGAGACTTTGTTTGGCTTCATCTATTGCCCATTTTGCACACAAGTTTTCGTCTTTGACGCTGTAGTAAGCCCAAAGAATCCACGGGCTATTCGCGTCTCGAGTAGCATCCCAGCGAATTTGATTTGGATTTACGCTGCGAGTTAATAGACGTGCTTCAACTAGTTCGGATAGCGTCATTCCAGAGTCTTCACCAGCAGGCATAAAAGATTGTGCCTGGCGAGCTCGATATTCACGCTCCGCTAAAATTGGGTAAGCAATTTTATCTAATTGCTCCATTGGGATATCAGTTTGCAAGGCAAGCTCTTCAAGAGTTTTTCCGGCCCGAAGTAGCTGTTGAATATCGCGATACTTCAATGGAGAAGTTGAACTATTTTCAGTTTGTTTTAAAAGCTGAAGTTTACGCACAGCGACGTTCAACTCATCAGTAATCCCAACTTGGTAACGGTTGCCTTCAGGGTCGTTAAAAGTGAGTTTATCGCCGTCAGCATTTAGACCTAAAAATTCAAGTTCAATCATTCCAATCCTCCATAAGTAACCTTGCCATTTAATGGCCATATTTTGTCCATTTCCTAAGGTGTGTTTACGACTTGAATGTGTCTTCTTGCATAAATGCCTAGATATTGATATAAAAACTGGGAAACAATGAATGGTTTTCGGATCTTCATTTCCAAACTTAATAACTAAGAAACGGATAGCTATGGCAACAGATTACGATGCTCCTCGAAAGCAAGTAGATGAGCTTAAGGAAGATTCGCTTGACGAACTGAAATCGCGACGTTCTGATCATCAATCAAGTTCGGTTGATATAGATGAAGCTGAAGCTGCAGATGGTTTTGAACTTCCAGGTGCAGACTTATCTGATATTGAACTTTCAGTTGCAGTTATTCCAGCTCAGGAAGATGAATTTACTTGCTCTGTCTGCTTCCTCGTCCATCATCGTTCACAACTTGCTTATGAGCAGGATGGTCTGCCAGTTTGCGCTGAATGTGCTTCCTGATCACGTTGAAATAACGCAGTTGTATGAGGTGAGTCGGGAAGACTCCGCCGTGCAGGTGCGTTGCATGTCTTTCGATTGTTTGGATAAGGCGAAAAATGGGTTTATTTTCCCGCAAGCGCAACCTTGAGCAAGATAGTGTAATTGAATTGCAGGATACTGCGGTTGAAGTAGCAGAAGATGCGAAAACACCCGCAGTGCCTGAAGTTGAAAATGTAGCAGTTGATTTACGCGCAACTACTGGCCCTTTTGATTATGCAGAAGCTGAAACGCTAGAGGGCTTGGTAGATGCTGGAGCGTTACTACTGCCAATAGTGCCAGAGATGAAATTACAGTTCACTCTGGATGCGGCCCAAACTTCGGTGATTGGCGTGGTTTATCTTCATAATGATTCCGCGTTACAATTACAAGCTTTTGCGGCACCAAAAAATAAAGGGATTTGGGATCAAGTTCGACTCGATATGCGGACAGCAATTGCCGGGCAAGGTGGCTCTTCACAAGAGATTACCGGACCTTTCGGGAAAGAACTACAGGCTAGAATGCCGCTGCCAAATACCCAAGACTTTGCTCCGCATCGATTCTTCGGCGTCGATGGGCCACGGTGGCTACTTCGCGGGTCTCTGTACGGCCGTGCGGGTGTAGATGAGAACGCGGCGAAGCCACTTTTAGACGTTTTCCGAAAAGTTGTGGTCAACCGTGGAAACTTACCATTTCCACCCCGCGAGCTCTTACCAATGTCAATTCCAAAGGTGCCTGGTCTTGAATCGAAATCTGCAGACTAAAGGTCAGGTTTCTGCAATTTCTTATCCCGGTCAAGATACGGCTCCGATGGTGTCGGTGCATTTAGATACAGAGACCGGGACTTACTTATTGCATTTTCAATCGCGTCGTGAACTATATGGAGTTGCTATCGGGGATACACTCTTGGTTTCCGGATCGGTAGTTCTGCATAACGGAGTACCAGTTTTATTTAATCCGGAATACGAAATTTTGGCTAAATAAATTTAACTGAGAAATTATTGTGCAGAAGTAAGCACAGTTAATTCACGAATATCTTCTGGCGTTGGATCATAGCCAATAAAGAGCAATCGATCATTTTCGAGAATGCGCAGTGCCGGATCAGCTTGCAGCCCAACTCCATCGCGAATTACAGCTGAGATAAAGAATGATTGCGGCAGAATCGCTTCCGAAATCTTTTTATTTACAATCAAGGCATTTGTTGCCACTACGCATTGATAGAGACTTGATTGAGAATTCTCAAACTCAATACGTTTTGTCAGTTCTCCCGGGGAGAGCACTTCATCAACAATCATGGTGATTAAGCGCGGGGTGGAAACAGCGAAATCGACACCCCAAGCATCAGTGAAGAGCCATTCATTTGCTGGATTATTAACTCGAGCCACAACACGCGGTACACCAAACTCAGTTTTTGCAAGTAATGCCAACACCAGGTTTGCTTTATCGTCACCGGTAGTGGCCACAACCACTTCAGTTTCTGATAAATCAAGGCTTTGCAGGGTGCTTAGTTCGCAGGCGTCAGCTAGAATCCAGTCAGCTTCTGGAACGCGAGAAACACGCATTGCTTTCGGGTCGGAATCGATTAATGTGATGGCATTTCCACGCCCAACAAGATCACGGGCAATTGAACAGCCAACTGAGCCAGCTCCAGCAATTAATACTTTCATCGAATTTCTTCCTCTGCTGGGTGATTCAAGATTCGTTGCACTTCGAGGGTGCGTGAATTTGGAGCGAGGAGATGCAGCACATCTCCATCTTGCAAAATCATTTCAGGTTTTGGCATGAGAGTTTTTGCACCGCGACCAATATAAGCTAAACGTGAGGAACTTGCTTGTTCGACGTCGTCGATAGTTTTTCCATACCAACTTGGGTCTAAATCAACCGTAAAAAGAGTGACCTGATAAATCGGGTCATTGTAGTTAATATGTGGGCCAAAGTTGATAAGTTTGCGCATCATTTGTTCAGAAGTCCACTTCACGGTGGGGACAGTGGCGATACCAAGACGTTCATAAACATCAGCGCGAGAAGTATCATAAATTCGGGTTACAACGTTTTCGATGCCGAAGTTATCTTTCACAACCCGAGCGGCAATAATATTTGAATTATCACCGGAAGATACCGCGGCAAATCCTTGTGCATCCTCAATTCCGGCTTGGCGAAGAGTTTCCAAATCAAATCCAACACCGGTCACCTGTTGCCCTGGGAAATCTTCTGGAAGACGGCGAAAAGCTTCGGCGTCACGATCGATTACCGCTACCGAATGGCCTCGATTACTTAAACTTTGTGCGAGTGTTGCTCCAACACGTCCGCAGCCCATAATTACATAGTGCACGTATTCGAGATTACCGCATTCGCTTGAGTGAGGGAATTGCTAAGATTTAGTGCTAGAGTTTTTATGCTCTGATAACAGCGAATAGGGTACTGGATTTGAAAATGGACGAGCCGAAATTATCTGATTTTCGGGTAGATTATGCGAATGCTTTAGGCGCGATAGTGCTTTGTATGGTGGCACTGGTGACACCGCAAGTTGTGCTGCGTCCAGTTGCCGGAGAAGTTGTTGGGCTCGGAATTTTTGCGCCGGTATTTGGCGGAGTGATTGTTTTTGCAGTCACAATTTTGGTTTTGCACCAGCAAAATGTAGTGCTTGGTAATCTTTCGAGTCATCAACTTGTGGGGAAGTATCTTGGACTAAAATCAGGTCTACTACTTGGGGCAGCGCGAATTCTTGCCTGGTCAATGCTGATTTTATTGGGCGTAGAGTTTATGGTTGTGGTGGCTCAAGAATTTTTTATGGTCACTGAGTATAAATCTCTTGTCTCCACTGCACTTGTCGTTTTCTTGGGAATTTGCGCATTACCGAAACGTCCTGAATGGGTATATCGATTATTTTGGGTCGTTGTTTATGCAGCGATTGCTGTTGTTACGGTTAGCTTAATCTATTTATTAATTCGTGAAGCTTTTGACCCAGTTGCCTTATTGGTTCCAGCGAAAGAGGTAGCGGCAGGAAGTGACGTATGGAGACTTTATGAATCCTTTTTAGTTTCCTGTTTGCCTGCAGCAACGGCTCTTGTGATTAGTGAACGAGCATTGGCTCAGGCTGATTTACGACGGGTGCCGTTAAGGCGTAATATCCCGTTATTCGCTCCGGTGTTTATAGTTTTTCTACTTACTCTGTACTTAGCTACAAAGGTGCTTCGTCCATATGTTGTGGATACTGTGCCGATACTTGAATTAAGCAAAGTGTTACTGCCGTATCCGATTGTGATTATTGACGGCGTGGCATTAGTTTCGCTTGGGCTTTGTTTGGTTTTGGGAAGTTTTTGGCAGATTCCGCAGATTTTGCGGGCACTTGCTTTAGATGGACTGCTCCCACGGAAACTTGGAGTGCTTGATCAGCGCGGTCCGCGGCAATTTATCGTGGTGTTAATTTTTATTACTTCTGGTTTTGCCACTTATTTCATTAACTCAGCGCGTTTTATTGTGGTGATTTTTATTCTTGCCGCTTTTATTATGGCGGTACTGATGTGTTTAGCGATGCTTGCACGGTCCCGCTCGATTCTGCGAAATTCTTTTTCGGCAACTACTCGCAAGGCTGCAAAGAATTTGGCTTTACTGTATTCCATTTATTCTTTAGTGATTATTGCGCTTGTTTTAAGTTTCTTCTTGTTTTCATTGCAATATGCGGCTTGGACAGCTGCTCTCATGATTGGTCCGCTGCTTTTTCTCGCGATTTACAATAAGGGGCGGGGACGTGTAAATAAAGCAATTGCTATTGACGACTTTTTAGAACATCGTGATCCGCCCACTAAAGTGCATGGGGTTGTTTTACTGTCGATTTTGAACGAAGCAAGTCTGCAGGCTGTTGATTGGGCCCAGGCAATGAGATTTGCTTCCGTGCAAGCAATCTGTGTGGATTTTGATCCAGAGCGCACTGCACGGCTTCATGAAGATTGGGTAAAAGCTAAAATTCGGATGCCATTAACGGTACTTGGTACGCCAGTGGGAGCACTTCGCGGACCTGTTATTCAATTCGTGCGAGATTTTCATAAATTACATAAACATGAACCACTTGTGGTGGTTATTCCGCGCTTAATTGGTGCGAGTGAATTAGCGAAATTTACCTCAAGATTTACTGAGCCGAAAATCATTGCTGAACTTCGCGAAGAACCTGGTGTGATGTTATTAGAGGTTCCATACGTTTTAGACTTTAACTCTGAAACTTTAGAATCTGACGGAGAAGATTTAACAGAAAGAAATTAATGGCGAATAAAGCAGGAATTCAGGAAGAAGAAATCCTTGAATTAGAGCTTACTGATATTGCTCATGGTGGGCGATGCGTGGGTCGTTTTGGGGAGACCGTTGTTTTTGTTCGCGGAGGTATCCCTGGGGAGACTGTGCGGGCCCGCGTCACCGCGCGCAAGAAGAATTTTTGGCACGCGAGTTGCGTGGAAGTACTTTCTGCTTCCGAGCACCGAGTAGTACCCAAATGGGCTATCGGAGCAGTAGGGAATAGTGGGGCTGCTGATTTTGGCCATATTGAACTTGGGTATCAACGCAAGTTAAAGAAGAAAGTTATTGAGACGCAAGCACGGCGAATTGGTGGGGAAGCATTTTCACAGGCGCTTTCGGAGCTTTCGTGGCAAGTTGAGGGGATGGATGACGTCGATGGTTGGAATACTCGCACGCGTGTTATCCTTACGAAATTCCCGACCGGTTTTGGAATGTATCGCGAAGCTAGTCATGATTTAATTCAACTCGACTCAATGGGGTTAACTTCAAAAAAGATTGAAGATTTAGATCTTTGGGGAGCAGCTTGGGATGGAAAAATATCTCCTGGGGAACATGTGAAAGTGGTTGCGCCGTCTGCTAGCGAGACTCGAGTTTATATTGGAAATAAAGCTTTTAATGCAGCGCAAGAGGAGATTGCGCCAGAAGTTCGAGAAGTGATTGAGCTCGACGGAACAAAATATGAATATGAACTTTCTGGGCTCGGATTTTGGCAGGTGCATTATCAGGCTCCAACTGCTTTGGTGAAGCGTGCTTTCGAATTCCTTGGTGATGTGCAAGGCGTGAAAGGTGTTGATCTGTATTCTGGAGCAGGGCTTTTTAGTGTTCCTTTTGCAGATAAGATTGGTCCACGCGGCACATTAATGGCAGTTGAGTCGGTTGATCCGGCTGTGCAGGCAGCGAATAAGAATTTAGCAAAATATCCGTGGGCTTTTGCACGCACTGCGCGGATTTCTGAAAAGAATGTAGCTTCTTTGGTCAAGGATGCAGAAGTTGTGATTGCTGATCCAGCACGAGCTGGATTAGGCGTGGAAACTGCGGAAATTTTAGCGCGTTCGAACGCTGAGAAAATTATTCTTGTTTCGTGTGATGCGGCATCGATGGCTCGTGATGTTTCAACAATGTTGGCTGCTGGTAGAACTTTATCAGCTTTTACGGCACTAGATATTTTCCCGCAGACGCATCACGTCGAGTGTGTTGCTCTGCTTGTAAAAGCCTAGAAACCTTTGAACGAAAGGAATAATGAAAAGCCTTGTAACCAAGGCTTTTTGTATTAGGGTGGGGAAGTATTAGTGTGAGCAAATTTTTTGAGTGTGTAGAAGTGATAGCTAGAAATTATCAAAATCTATTTCCATTTACCCTGTGGGTACGTGTTTGTTTCCATTGACAAGGAGTTTTTGGGAATAGAAACGTACCCACCTCTAATATCGCCTTAATGGTCGATTGAAGTGTGAGTTCTGAAATTGATACAATACAATTTAACTTTTTTTGAAAAAAATTCCAAAATTTATTTTGCATTGCGAATATAATAAGTGAGAGCAAGTTGCTTACTTATTAATTATGAAGAGGATTGGTAAACTAACTACAAAGTCGATAATAGGAATTGGTGTTAAAAATTGAGCATTCTCTTCTTTCTTGAATTTTGTTGCGAAATTATAAAACACCAGTTGATACAAATCACCTCTAGATGATTTTGTAAAAGAATATCGCTGAAACTCCTGAACAATCGTTTGTGCCACTCTAATATGGCGAGAATTATTCCAGTCAATTTTATTTTCCGAAAGAATATTTTTATATTGTTTTTTATAGCTATTCAAACCTGACTGTCCTTGTTCCTCCACTTTCTTACATTCTCGGAATGAAACTAGAAAGCGGACGAGATAGAGACAGGCAGGATGCTGGGGACATTATTAAGCTGGTTAAAATCCGTTCCATAAAAGATGTT
>JAXFDG010000143.1:0-2082 GCA_034173665.1 Arcanobacterium sp. | reverse complement strand
TTGAACCTGCGCGAAAAACTCGTGATGGGAATTTTGATTGCCCTGATGTTGGTTCTTGGTTTCTATCCAGCACCGATTCTCGAACTAGTTTCGGGTATCAGTGAAGCTACTGCGCAGCTATTTACCGCAGGGGCAACAACTCATGCCGGAGGAGTAGAGCTCTTAGATGCTATTACTACGATTGAAGGGAGCCTTCAGTGAATAACGTAGAAATTTCTTGGTTATCCCTTCTGCCAATTGCGATTGTGCTCGGTGGCGGTGTCGTTGGCACACTGCTTGAAGCTTTCTTACCGCGGTCAGTGCGACGTCCAGTACAACTTGGATTCTCCTTATTAGTACTGGTTGCTTCACTATTGGCTCTTGTATGGCGTTGGTCCGCGATTTCCGGGGGTGAAGGCGGATTAGAAAACACACCGTTTTCTTTTGTCGCAACCCAAGCAGGATTTACCGGAGTTTCCTTTATTGAAGATGCCTTTAGTGTTGTTGCGCAGGGAATTATTCTGCTTTGTGCAATCATTGCTTATCTGGTGATTGCTGATCGGGGTCAAACCGGAGAGGGTGCATTCGCAGCTTCTGCAGCAACTCGTCCCGGATCTGCTGAAGAGCGTGAATCAACTTTAGCTAAGCGTGAGCAAACAGAAATTTATCCGCTAGTACTTTTTGCTATTGGCGGCATGATGGCATTTACTGCTGCTTTTGATTTGCTCTCATTATTCATCTCGCTCGAGGTGCTTTCTCTTCCACTTTACGTGCTAAGTGCAACTGCTCGTCGTCGTCGTCTTCTTTCGCAAGAAGCAGCGATGAAGTATTTCCTTTTGGGAGCTTTCTCTTCGGCAATTTTCTTGATGGGTGCCGCGTTGATTTATGGAGCGACCGGTGCGCTGAACTATCATGAAATTTTTGCGGTCATGGTTCCGCAGGCTACAGGTGGCCCAGTGGGTGAGCCAGTGTTCTTCATCCTTGGTGTGATTATGCTTCTCACCGGCCTGCTCTTTAAAGTCGGTGCAGCACCATTCCATGCATGGACTCCGGATGTTTATCAAGGTGCTCCAACTCCAATTACTGGTTTCATGGCGGCTGGTACGAAGATTGCGGCTTTCATCGCAATTGTTCGGGCGATGGTTTATCTTGCTAATGGAGCTTTCCCATCGGTATGGGTTTATCTTGCGATTATTATTGTTGCAACGATTCTTGTGGGCACCGTTCTTGGTCTGGTACAAACAGATATTAAGCGTCTTCTAGCTTATTCATCGATTGCTCATGCTGGATTTATCTTAATTGCAGTTCAGGCCCTAAATATGTCCGTGATGACTCCAGAAATATTCGCTCAAGCAATTGGTTCAATTTACCTTTACTTATTGGTTTATGGAATTGCTACAATCGGTGCTTTTGCAATCGTAACGTTAGTTCGTGAGCAAGACGCTTCCGGTAATGTGCTTGGCGAAGCAACAAAGCTTTCTGCTTGGGCTGGTTTAGGAAAACGTTCCCCGTTCCTTGCTGTTGCGATGCTTGTATTCCTTCTTTCTTTCGCAGGCATTCCACTAACGGCAGGGTTTATCGGTAAGTTTGAAGTTTTCCGTGCCGGTATTTTAAGCGGTGGTACTTGGATGGTTGTATTAGCAGTGCTTGCCTCTGCCGCAACTGCATTCTTCTACTTCCGTTTAGTTCAGTTGATGTTCCTGCAAGAACCAGCTGAAAATACGGTAGTAATTAAATCTGAAGGATTGACTTTTGTGGCGGTTGTGCTGGCTTTGGTGCTCACAATTGCGATCGGAGTATTCCCAGATCCAGTAGTTGAATTGATTCGAGGTTCATTCTCGTGAGTGGAATTTCTGCATTGCTACCTGATAACGATGAATTCGTAACACGGATTCAAACTCGACTCGAAATAGTTGAAAGTAGTCTTCGTGAGGTAGTGCAGCATCACGATAATTTTGTTGGTGAGGCGCTTTCCCATCTTGCTCTTGCAGGTGGGAAGCGCCTTCGCCCAGTGTTGACTTTAATTACGTCCGAGCTTGGTCCGGACTCACAATCGCAAGATGTAATCGATGCAGCTTTGGCGGTTGAATTAACCCATCTTGC
>JAXFDG010000142.1:0-5655 GCA_034173665.1 Arcanobacterium sp. | reverse complement strand
GGGAAGTGGCTCGGGGTGACTGGCAAGCCGATTACTACTGTAGTAAATATTGGTATTGGTGGTTCTGATCTCGGCCCAGTAATGGCATATGAAGCATTGAAGCCTTACGTACAAGACGGACTTGAAGCAAGATTTGTTTCCAATATTGACCCAACTGATATTGGTGAAAAGCTTCGTGGTGTAGATCCAGAAACAGTACTTTTCATTGTTGTTTCAAAAACTTTTACCACCCTTGAAACTTTAACTAATGCACGTCAGGCTCGGACTTGGTTCTTGGATGCGCTGGCGCAGCGAGGGATTACTGCCGACGACGCCGTGGCTAAGCACTTTATCGCGGTTTCAACAAATCTGGAAAAGGTTGCTGAGTTTGGTATCGACCCAGCCAATGCTTTTGGTTTCTGGGATTGGGTTGGGGGCCGCTACTCGGTAAGCTCAGCAGTTGGTGCAGCTTTAGCGATTGCACTTGGTCCAGATAATTTCCGGGATTTCTTAGCTGGATTCCATGCGATGGATCAACATTTCTTAACAGCTCCAGCAGCAGAAAATGTGCCGCTATTAATGGGCTTGTTGAATATTTACTACTGTAATTTTGTGGGAGCGCCAAGTCATGCGGTATTGCCATATTCGCAATACTTGCATCGTTTCCCAGCATATCTGCAGCAGCTCACAATGGAATCAAATGGTAAGCGAGTGCGTTGGGATGGTACTCCAGTTACTTCCACAACCGGGGAAATTTTCTGGGGCGAACCTGGAACTAATGGGCAGCATGCTTTCTACCAGTTGATTCATCAAGGAACTCAATTAGTTCCGGCAGATTTTATTGCGTTTGCAAACCCGGTTTATGCACTTAGTGATGGAAATGCCGACCAGCATGAGCTCTTCTTAGGAAATTTCTTTGCGCAAACTAAGGCTCTTGCATTTGGAAAAGATGAGGCTGAAGTACGTGCTGAAGGAACTCCAGAAGAAATCGTGACGGCGCGGATTTTCCCGGGAAACAAACCGACGGCGTCAATTATGGCCGCAAGTCTCACGCCGGCTGTGCTTGGGCAATTAGTTGCTTTATATGAGCATATTACCTTTGTGCAGGGAATTGTCTGGGGGATTGATTCCTATGACCAATGGGGTGTAGAGCTCGGTAAGCAAATGGCGAATCAATTAACTTCCGCGGTTGCCGGTGATGCTGGGGCTATCGCCGAGCAAGATCAATCGACGCGGGCGCTAATTGAGTTCTATCGAGAGAATCGAAACTTTGCAGGAAAATAACGAGATAGTTTTAGTCGTTAAATAGTCATTTAGTCATGGTCAGCGCCTATTAGCACCAAGTATGCTGGAGATGTTTGATCATGAACAAAGATCAATAATCATCAGAACACAGGAGTTGAAACTATGGCAGAGCTGAAGAAGCCAGTTACTGTTACCGTTACTGGTGCTGCAGGCAATATCGGTTACGCACTTTTGTTCCGTATTGCATCCGGAGCACTATTGGGCAAGGACGTTCCAGTTAAGTTGAACCTTCTTGAAATCCCACAAGGTCTTGCAGCTGCTGAAGGCACTGCAATGGAACTTAATGATTCGGCATTCCCATTGCTTGAATCAGTAAACGTGTTTGACGATGCAAATAAGGCATTCGATGGCTCTAGCGTTGCGCTTTTGGTTGGTGCTCGTCCACGTACTGCAGGTATGGAGCGTGCTGATTTGCTCGCTGCAAACGGCGGTATTTTTGGTCCACAAGGTAAAGCAATCAACGATAACGCTGCAGACGACGTGCGTGTACTCGTTGTTGGTAATCCAGCAAATACAAATGCTGTTATTGCGGCACACTCAGCTCCAGATGTGCCAAAGGAACGCTTTACTGCAATGATGCGTCTTGATCATAATCGTGCTATCTCGCAGCTTGCTGAAAAGACTGGTGCTCGTGTTGCAGATATTAAGCGGATGACTGTTTGGGGTAACCATTCTGCAGATCAGCATCCTGATGTTTCTTGGGCAACAGTTGCTGGAAAGCCAGCACTTGAGCTTGTCGAGCAGAGTTGGTTAGACGAGTACTTTGTGCCAACCGTGGCAAAGCGTGGTGCAGCAATTATCGAAGCTCGTGGCGCGTCTTCAGCTGCTTCAGCTGCTTCAGCTGCAATCGACCATGTTTATGATTGGGTTAACGGAACCCCTGAAGGTGACTGGGTAACCCCTGGTATTTGGTCCGACGGATCCCACTACGGTGTGCCAGAAGGCTTAATCTTTGGTTTCCCAGCTGTTTCCGAAGGTGGCCAGTGGAAGGTTGTAGAAGGTCTTGAGATTTCTGAAGCAACCCGTATTGGTATTGAGCGCAATATCAAGGCAGCGCAAGAAGAACTCGATGCAGTTCGTGCTCTTGGGTTGATCTAAGCTGATTTAAGCTTGTCTTAATTTAAGAACTGGCATTAGCTTAACTTGTGGGCGGAGTATTTAAATACTCCGCCCACAATGCTATTTATTTTAAAACTTTTCTAAGGAACCGCTGATGTCTTTCGATACACGGTTATACCTTTCGGTACAAAGTGAAAAACAATATTGCAGCTCCGCAAAGCCCAAGATAGAAACATAACTCAAACGCCGACACATTAGTGGGGATAAGAAAGCGCTGATACCAAATATCAACATATGTTGGAGTAAGCATTGCGATTAAGGCGCAGAAAAGTTGAATACAGGCGCTATAAATAGGGCGAAGAAAGATGGAAAGACTTACTAACATCGCCGTACTCACTAGTTGATTTCTTAATAATTCAAAATGAGAAAAGTGGCTTCTTCCATTCATATTTACCAGCAGGGGAATAATGATGATGAAAATTAAGGTAACTAGTAGCGGCCAGACCTTATGAATAATATGTTTGGGCTGGTAGATGTATTTTTCAAGAGCTGCTAGTTCGGATGAAAACCACTCGATTACTAACGCATTCATGAAAATTGGGATAGCTAATCCAAGACGCGCAGCTTCATGATTAATAAACGGTATGCGGAGAGATTCTGTGCTGAAAGAATAGATACAAACTAGCAATGCTAGATAAAGTGCGAAGGTTTGCAGAGAAATATGCGCTCTAACCCAGACAAGAGGATGAGCTTGGTAAAGATTAGCCAGTGTATCCCTAGTTTTTGAGGTCATATCAATTTCGTTCTAATGAAGATTATTTATTCAACTGATGATTGATTAGCTATTTGAGTTAATGAGTGTTTAGCTATTCAACACAGTTTCTTAAATCTGCTAAGAGTTGGTTCGCGATATCTGCTAAATCAGCTGCCTTGCTTTTATCTTTAGTAGTAAAAGCAGAATTTAAGGAGATGCTTGCCTCTTCTGCTTTGTTCCATAATGCCTCAGGAGGTTCTGACTCATTTTGTAATGCTGGGCACCAATGAGGAATTGTGATCTCTGAAAGCAGCCACTCTTGTGTTGGCGGAGTAGTTCCGCTGCGAATTCCTTTATGAAGTGTGAAATAGGATTCTCGGGTCAAAGAATTATCTGACCGAGTTAAAGAATCATCTGAGGGGAATGTTTCTATTTTCGAGGTTGGATGAAGCTCTGTAATCAGATTTGGAAAGTTTTCAATATTTAGTTCTGCTGCTTTATTAGAAATGTCTGTCCATAGTTCTTGTAGTTGAGGATGTAAGTGCCAGTGTTCAAGATAGGTACAGAGGGTTATTGTCGAATTATTAGTTTCTAACTGGATATCATTACAACTAAGTGAATCGTTATAAAACTTACTTGGAACGAAATAAGCCAGATCGAGACTTGGCACTGCGGTAATCGCTATAGTTAATCCGCAAATTGCAGAACCGATAAAACCTAGTTTTTGCGGGTTTTGCCCTTTATTAGCGAGGGCGAAGAATAAAACTAAAGATATTAAAGCTAAAACTATGACTTGCAGGAGTCCCATAATTGGGTCAACGATAAATCCAAGTAAAGTATCGTTTTGTCCGCCTACTGCGAGAATTGAAAAACTGTATGACAAGCTGATTAGGCTCATCATAAAAACTAAGGCAAAACTTAAGAATGGGCCGAATACTTTTCCGAAGTAACTTCCAATTACTAAGCCGAATAAAATTTCGAATAAAAGCGTTAAGCCACCACCAGTTAATACAAAGAGAGCGCTGGAAGGAACGCCTGTTTGCGATGCGCCAAACTGAGTTGACATTAGCGCATAGGAAACAAGTATCGGGATATATCCACATACAAAGGTTGTTAATGCATAGCGAATAAGGAGAGGGCTTCGTAGGCTTTTCTCATACCAAACCGTTGGTGTGTCAGGGTTAAATAAGCGCGCTCCATCTATAGCTGTTATCGCTGAGATAATTGGTCCGAAAAGATGTAATGCAGTGATTACCCAAACTGCTGAGAGGAGAACCTCTCCTTTCCAAACCGGAGCATCAATAGTTAAATTAATAATTGAAGCAATAGTGCTGATTACGAATACAACAATTGGAGTTGGAGTTAATTTAATGAGATACATTTTATCTCTCCCTCCAGTATTCATAAGCTTTAATCCATTGCCGTGAATCACTAAAATCTATTGGTTCTTGAGGTGTTCCTTCAGTTGAATTAGCTCGAGCCTTTTCAAGGTAGTCTGACACTGGGCCAGAGAAAATTTGTTTCCCGGAATCTAGATGCAGGATATGAGTCGCTAAGTCTGTTAAATCTTCAATGATATGAGATGAAATAAAGACACAAGTATCTGCTGCATTTTTGCGAAGCGCTGATTTTAATTCATTTCGTGAATCTACATCTAAACCAACTGATGGTTCATCTAGCAGTAATATTTCCGGGGAAGTAATAAATGCTTGAGCAATTAAAAGTCGCTGTGCTTGCCCACCAGAGAGGTGCTTCGTATGAGTATGTGAAAAATCTGCAAGATGAAAGTCTGCAATTAAATCATTAACAAGTTGCTCGCGATCTGCCTTTGGAACTTTCTGTAAAAGAGCTAGATATTGCAGTGTTTCTTTGGTAGATAGTCTTGATTTAATGCTTACTTTTTGTGGAAGTAATACTGATTTTTCTTTCTTATCGATTGTTCCGGCATAGGTTTTGAAAGAACCGTGTAATAAATTTAGCAGGGTTGATTTTCCAGAACCATTAGCCCCAAGAATTGCCCAGATTTGCCCTGGTTTAGTGGATAAATTTATTGGTCCAAGTTCTAGCGATTTCCTGCTATAACGAAAGTGTAAATCTTGTACTTCCATGTCAACTTCTATAAATTTTTTGAAACTTAGCGTTTGTAGATAAGTTTTGCTGCGGAACAATCGTCAAGTTGGAATCGTTTATCTTCGCATACGTAAGAAGTGTTGCAGAAGTTTTAATTTTAATTGAGAAAGATGTTCTCAAAGTTGAGTTTTTCTTCTTTGTTAACACGGTTCCTCCTTGAACTTGGTGTTTTTATAATTGGACCATTAAAAGATTAAAAGAGCAATAGATTAACTTAAGTAATTTATGTCTGATTTAGTGACGGCTTAAATAAGGTGGCGCACGGGGCAAACAAGCCGTAATAAACTGTCCAGGGCGGGAAATAGCGATTTTTAGGAGTTAAAATCGCTATTTCCCGCCCTGGATTGCTAGGGGATAGCCCTGAAATGCCTAGGGGTAACACTAGCAATTACTTGGTAACAGGATAATTCTTTGTCTCCTCAAGAATT
>JAXFDG010000141.1:0-3230 GCA_034173665.1 Arcanobacterium sp. | reverse complement strand
CCCATCAAGTCGAATGCTTCACGTTCCGGCCAATCTGCGCCCGGATAAACCGAAGTTAATGACGGCATATGCGGATCTGCTTCTGGAATGGCAACTTCCAAAGAAAGCATTCGGTTATGCGTAATTGAGAAGAACGGAATATAAGCATGAAGTTCACGACCGGTATCATGCGGATAATGCACTGCAGAAACACCGAGACACATCTCGAATCGCAAATCTTGATCGTCACGCAAATAACGTGCCACATCGACAATCCGCTCACGCTTAATGAAAATTACTAACTGATCGCGATCAACTACGACCTTCTCAATAACATCGGCTTCAGCATAACCATCAGCGGCAGCGAGCTCAATAATGATGTCTACTACTTCATCAAACCAAGAACCAAATGGACGCTGCGACGGAACCGAAACCACGACGTCTTCGATTTGATCTCCAAATCCTGAAGTATCTCCAGAACCTTTGATTCCCCACATCCCGCGACGGATACCTAATGATTCACCAGCAGCCTCTAGACCTGTATTAGGAGTGGAGGAAACTACTGCACCTTGCTCAATTTCACTCATGCGAGGAGTCCTTTCCGAAGCTCAATTGGCTCAGCCTTTAGCGCAGCTTCTTCGGCGGCACGGCACATCTCGATACGATGTTGACCAATTGGAGCCTTCTCCATCAACTGATTACGCAATTCAAATACTGCATTAATCAACATTTCTGGACGTGGTGGGCAACCTGGAAGATAAATATCAACCGGCACAATATGATCGATTCCTTGCACCAAAGCATAGTTATTAAACATTCCACCCGTAGAAGCACAAGCTCCCATGGAAATAACCCACTTTGGCGATGCCATCGAATCGTAAATATTTCGTACCACTGGAGCCATCTTGTGGCTTACGCGCCCGGAAACAATCATTAAATCCGCATGACGTGGTGAAGCACGGAAAACTTCCATACCGATACGAGAAGCATCGAAACGAGTCGCACCGAACGCCATCATTTCAATTGCACAACAAGCCAAACCCATTGTTACTGGCCAAGGTGAACGTGCTCGAGCCCAACCCAGTACGGCTTCAAGGGTAGTTAACCCAATGCCTTGTGGAATCTTTTCTTCAAGACCCATGCTTATTCACTCCAATCTAGTCCACCGCGGCGCCATTCATAAATAAACGGAACCGTGATCAGGAAGACGAAAGTTGCCATTGCAATTAATCCAAATAACCCGAGGCGATCATTGCTTACTGCCCATGGGTAAAGAAAAACAACTTCGATATCAAAAATAATGAAGGTCATCGCCGTTAAGAAGTACTTAATTGGAAAACGGCGCGAAGATCCACCATTTGGTGTTGCTTCGATACCACATTCGTAATTTTCTACCTTCACCCGATTTTGCTGGCTTGGACCAAGAATTGCTGATGCAACCAGGCCTCCAAATGCCACGAGAGCAGCAATCGCGATCATCACCAGAATTGGGACGTACGGATTCATTTTGCCTCCACCATATTTTTTGTTTCATTCTTCGAAACTTTTTGAAATCTATCTCTTAGCTTAGCGCGTGGGATGAAATAAAACCCACAATTCTTCTAGTTACCTCAAAATCGCTACGCCTTTGGAACTATTTTCGTTAGTGTCGTAATGACTTTGTCCATCCAGTCACCATCACGACGATCATAGGTATCTGAAAGCAATTTCATCGTAAACCTCATTAAAGTCGGTCGCGGAAGCCCGTATTTGACACAAATGTTCATGACCTCTGGACGTTCAATCAATGCAGCGAATACCCGGCCAAGGGTGTAGTAGCCGCCAAGTTCATCGCGCAATTCTTTCGGATATTCAGCCATCACTCGATCAAACTGAGCTTCATTCTGCCGACCAAGAGCTTGTGCAATATGATCAGCCACGATTCGCCCAGAAGCTAAAGCATAGGCGATACCTTCACCATTAAACGGAGAAACCATTCCGCCTGCGTCACCGATGAGCGCCAATCCGTCTTTGTAATGTGGCTTTCTATTAAAAGCCATTGGCAAGGCTGCTGAACGGACTGTTCCCCGCTGCTTGTCAGGAGTTAGTCCCCATTCTTCTGGAACATTTTCCAACCAAGTTTGGAAGACTTTCTTGTAATCCACACCAGTTGGTTTCGCTGTTGAGGAAAGCGTCCCTAAACCAACATTAACTAAACCATTGCCGACGGCGAAGACCCAACCATAGCCGGGAAGTAATTCCGACTCTCGCGGCTTTCCTGCCCAAAGTTCAAGATGCGATTCCATCATGTCGGTATTCGCAAGTGGCGATTCAAAATACGTTCTAATTGCTACACCCATCGGGCGTTTAAGATTCTTCTCGCGGCCAGCAGCTGTTGCAATACGTGCAGACACACCACCGGCATCCAGCACAACTCGGGCCCGAACAGCGAATTCTTCACGACTTTGACCAGCACCGTTTTTCTTTGCGTAAACACCAATCACACGTCCGGTTCGTTCATCAAATAATGGACGAGTAACAGTCACACCTTCATGAAGTTCCACAGTCCCTTGCTTCAAGGCATGTTGGATTAACTTCTGGTCAAATTCCATCCGTGGAGCTGCGGAACCATAATTGGGTTGCGAAGCGAGTTCTGGCCATGGAACTTCAATTGCATGACCGCCACCGTATGCGCGTAGACCATAGTTTCGAACCCAACCTTCGGATTCTGGAATCGGAAATGCCATCCGCAAAAGTTCGGAAACCGCACGTGGAGTTAATCCATCGCCACAAACTTTATCTCGCGGAAATTCGCCTTTTTCCAAAACAATTACGGAAAGACCATACTGACCTAAATAATGTGCAGCTGCAGATCCTGCTGGGCCAGCGCCCACCACAATCACATCAGCCAACTCCGCGAAGGCCATACTCACCGCTTCCCGTCTTGCTTCCTATTTCCACACTCTTGTTCCGCCCGGAGTGATGCGGGCATATCCTATGAAATTCTACGCGAAAGAACTACCCTTAGGCACATTAGTTATCGGAAATTACGAAACAAAACTTGCACGTAAATCAGAAAGATTCCATTTATCGCTATTTCTCGCGAGTATCTTTATTTTCACACGTGCAATTTTCCATCACTGCTTCCATCACTCCGGCTTCCGGCAACGATGCAAAGCCACAATCCCGTTCGTTAAATTCTTGTATTCCACGTCTTTCCACCCGGCTTCAACAATCCAAGCTCCGAGCTCAGTTTGCGCTGGCCAAGCCAA
>JAXFDG010000140.1:0-7632 GCA_034173665.1 Arcanobacterium sp. | reverse complement strand
TTACGCGAAATCTTATCGATTTCATCAATATAAATGATTCCCTTTTGCGCACGTTCAATATCATTATCTGCAGCTTGAATTAGCTTCAATAAAATATTTTCTACATCTTCACCAACATACCCGGCTTCAGTAAGCGCAGTGGCGTCGGCAATAGCAAATGGAACATTCAGCATTTTCGCTAAAGACTGAGCTAAATAAGTCTTTCCAGTTCCTGTTGGACCCATTAACAAAATATTGGATTTACCAATTTCGACATAGTCTTCTGATCCGGCGAGTTTCGCAGTCGCATCAAGTTTTTCTTGGGCTCTAATCCGCTTGTAGTGATTGTAGACGGCGACGGCAAGAGTCCGTTTAGCTAGGTCTTGCCCGATTACATATTCATCAAGATGCGCAAAAATCTCTTTCGGCGTTGGTAAATCATTGAGTCCGATTTTCTCATTCGCTTCCGCGTTTAATTCTTCAGCAATAATTTCGTTACACAAATCAACGCATTCATTACAGATATATACACCAGAAGCTGTAATTAGCTTACGCACCTGCCGTTGGCTCTTCTGGCAAAAAGAGCACTTTGGAGCATCTGCGCCATCCAGTCCTGGAGTCATCTAATCTGCCACCTTTCGAAAGAATCTCTCACTATTCCACACTATTGGCGCGACTTTAGCTATCTGCCACGCCAATGCCAGAAAGAAGTCACGCCAATAATCAGTATAAAATTTTCACTCCTCCAAAATTTCAGAAAAATTTGGAGGATTTCTCCAGCAAAGTAAATTACTTAATCTTTAACACAGATTAATTAACTAGCTTTGCGGAGAAACAACCTTTCGCGAAGTAAGAACTTGATCTACAAGACCATATTCTTTTGCTTGCTGAGCGGTAAGAATCTTATCGCGGGCAACATCCTTTTCAATCTGTTCTGCTGGAGTTCCAGAATGAGCAGAAAGAGTTTCAATCATCCAACGATTCATTCGATCAATTTCATCAGCCACAATTGCAATATCAGAAGCCTGACCTTGCACACCTTCCATTGCTGGCTGGTGAATCAGCACTCGCGCATTTGGTAACGCAAGACGGCGCCCAGGAGCACCCGCAGCAAGTAGCACGGCCGCAGCTGAAGCCGCCTGACCAAGGCAAACTGTTTGAATCTGTGGCTTGATGTACTGCATCGTGTCATAAATTGCAGTAAGTGCCGTAAATGATCCGCCTGGGGAGTTGATATACATCGTAATTGGCGATTCCGGATCAATTGATTCAAGCACAAGTAATTGTGCCATTACATCATCAGCGGAAGCGTCGTCTACCTGCACGCCAAGAAAAACGATACGATCCTCAAAGAGCTTTGCATACGGATCTTGGCGCTTGTACCCATAAGGAGTGCGCTCTTCAAAATTAGGAAGAATATAACGGTTAGTTGGCAAGTTCTTCCCTACTGCCCATGGCATTGGGCTAATCTGTAAATCAGTAGCCCCAAGATTGAACTGATTAGTCATCTGATTTCCTTTCTTCGGGTTACTGTTAGTTAGATTCTGCAGTTTCTTGATGGCCAGAGATTCCGCCACCACCAATCACAGCTGAAGCATTTGAGATAATGTGGTCAGCAAATCCATATTCCACTGCCTCTTGAGCAGTGAACCAGTGATCGCGATCAGAATCTTCAAGAATCTGTTCCACACTCTTACCGGTGTGCTTTGCATTAAGTTCGGAAAGTTCTTGCTTCATTTGCAAAATTAAATCTGCATTAATCCGAATTTCAGCAGCTGTACCACCAGCTCCGCCCAAAGGTTGATGCATTAGGACTCGGGTATGTGGAGTAATATAGCGCTTCCCTTTCGCGCCTGCTGAAAGCAAGAATTGCCCCATAGATGCAGCTAAGCCCATCCCCACAGTTGCCACATCAGGTTTAATGTATTCCATGGTGTCGAAAATAGCCATACCTGCAGTTACAGAGCCACCAGGCGAATTAATATACAGATAAATATCCTTCTCTGGATCATCTGCAGCAAGTAAAAGCAGCTGCGCACAAATCAAATTTGCATTATCATCGCGCACATCACTGCCGAGCCAAATAATACGTTCTTTAAGTAAGCGATTGTAAATAGAATCGCCAAGGCCGAGGCCATCATGCGCTTCTCGCGCCATCATCGGTTCGTTATTCACGGTTCACCCTTCAATTTATTTACCACTCTAAGATTAACCGACGCCGTGCCACTTTTCCCCGAATCACAGGGCTCTTTCGCTTTGGGCGCAGGGATAATTACTTAATCGAAGTATCTAAAGTTAAAAGGGTGTTAGTGAGAGCATTTTTCACTCTCACCAACACCCTTTCAAATTTTTGGTATCGCTATAAATTCAAAGATTATTCAGCCTTGAATTCAATCAGTTCATCTTTCGTGAGCTTCTTTGCAGCAGCTTCAGTAAGTTCACCAGTGGCCACGCGATAAGCAACCCACTCAGCCTTTAGCGCAGACTTTGCTGGAGCGGAAATTTCTTCAGCTGATGCCACAGCTTCTTCCGTCTTTTCCTCAGCCTTTGCTGCCTTCTTTGCTGGCTTTTCAGCCTTTGCTGCCGACTTAGAAATCTTACGTGTTAATGGCGCATCGAATTCTGGAATAACCTGACCTTCTGGAGCTTCACCCAAAACTGCGGTTACGTCTACGTCATTACCCTTGTCGTCTACAACCTTGGTCAAACGCATTGCAGCAATAACTGCCTTGTTACGAGCTAGTTCACCAGCAAAAGCGTTAATCTGTCCAGATTGCACAACGGCCTGAATGAAGTCATTCGGATTCATGCCATACATCTGTGCCTGCTGCATTAGGAAGTTAAGAAGATCTTCCTGACCAACCTCAACTGCGAAACCTTCTGCATATGCATCGAGAAGAAGCTGAAGCTTGAGCTGCTTTTCAACATCTTCACGAACTTCATTGCCGTGCTCGTCGTCTGCTGCCTTACCTTCACCTTCAAGGTGACGAAGCACTTCTTCTTCAACAGTTCCTGCAGGAACCGGGAAGTCTGCGCGCTTGAGAAGTTCGTCAATTAGCTTCTGCTCTGCACCGAAAAGCTGCTCATTAGCCTTTGACTTACCAGCAGTTTCACGAAGATCTGCCTTAAGTTCATCGATGGTATCAAATTCAGAAGCAAGTTGTGCGAACTCGTCGTCTGCCTCAGGAAGTACAGATTCCTTTACCGAGTTTACAGTTACCTTCACGGTTGCTTCTTCACCTTCATGCTCACCACCAGCAAGCTTGGAAGTAAATTCAACAACGTCGCCAGCCTTTACACCGGTAAGTGCCTCATCCTGACCTTCAAGCATATTTCCTTCACCGAGACGGTAGGAAACGCCAGCCATGTCGTCAACTTCTTCATCACCGATGGTGGCAACGAGATCAATATTGAGGTAGTCGCCTTCCTTAGCCTTACGCTTTACATCGGTAAGGGAAGCAAAACGCTCACGGAGATCGGTGAGTGCGGCCTCGACGTCGTCCTCAGAAACTTCGGTAGAAGGTACTTCAATCACGATTGAAGCTGGGTTTGGAAGGGAAATTTCTGGAGCAACGTCAACTTCAACCACGAACTTAAGTTCGGTTTCGTCCTTTGCTCCAGCCATTTCTGGAACTTCATCGATTGAAACTTCTGGACGTGCCATTGGCTTCAAGCCGTTTTCCACCATTACCTGCTGGTAGTAGGTGTCAAGATTGTCATTAATCGCCTGCTCAAGGATGTAGCCCTTGCCGATGGTTGCTTCCAGCACGCGAAGTGGTGCCTTGCCTGGACGGAAACCAGGAACATTAACCTTCTTCGAAAGTTCCTTAGCAGCCTTATCGTAAGCTGGCTTAAATTCTTCAGCCGATACTGCAACTTCGAGCTTGGCGCGAGTTTCGCTGAGGTATTCAACAGAATTCTTCACTGAGATTACTCCACTCATGAGTTCTTCGGAGGCGGCTTGTTCCGCCATTTTGCTCCAAACCTAGGCAAGAGCAGTTCGCAACATTTCTGATTGCCGCACAATTCCCAAAATAGAGTCAGAGAAGAATGGCATTTGAAATGAAGAACATTTCTTGCACTGATTTACAGCACACATACTGTGCAATTCTAAACAAATTCCAAGGATTTTGCCTATTTTTCAACCATGAGAGTAACCACAGCAGAAAGCAAAAGGAAGAGTTGTGCCACCGAAAAGAAAACTTGCATCATTCTTGGTCTAGCGGAGTTATCGATTTAGCCCCAGGACGAACCCGATCAACCAGCAAGATGAGTGCTGGAATTCCACCCAAAAGCGCAATGATGCTCGCATAATAAGCTGGAGTGAGAGCATCACCAGTAGTTTGCGTTAGCCAGGTAACAATTGATGGAGTGAGTCCACCAAAAATAACAGTGGCTAAGTTATATCCGACAGCCATTCCAGAGTACCGCCCGCGAACTTCAAACTGCTCCGGAACAGCTGCTGCTGCGACTGCAGACCAACCCGCTGCCGGGACTGCAAGCACCACAACAGCCAGTGCGATCACCCAGAGTGCAGTGGATGAAAGCAACCAATACCCGGGAATCGCTAATAGTAAAACCAAAATAAGAATTCCCACAAAAGTGCGCCGGCGCCCAAAATAATCTGAGGCGAGACCGAATAAAGGAGTAACAAGAATAGCAGCAAAAGCTGCCAAAACCCCATAATTCAAAGCTGTCTGCGTACCTTGTCCGTGGACTGTCTCTACGTAGGTTGGCAAATAAGTAATAGTCAAAAAATACGTAGCTGAGCCAACCATAGAAATAAGAAAACTAACAATCACTGCCCGCCGTTGATTCTGTAGTGCTGCACGCAATGGCGAAGCCTGCGCAGTATTTTGGGAAGAATCTTGAACAGTATGCATAACCGGGCTCTCAACCATATAACGACGTAATGGAATCATCCCAGCTGCGAGAAGAGCTCCTACCCCAAACGGAATTCGCCAGGCCCATTCGTTAAGCGCTTCAGTTCCCACAATAGCGCCAGTCAAAGCGGCTGAGCCAACGGCAAGTAGTGCTCCAACTTCAGAATTTGCACTAGCCCAACTAGCAGTAAGTCCACGGCGTTTCGGAGAAGCACTCTCCATAAGGTAAACCATAATTCCGGTATATTCTGCCCCTACCGAGAAACCAGCGAGTGCTCGCAAAGCCAGCACACCTATTCCACCCCAGATACCTAATGTGGCATAGCCGGGCATAAGAGCGATACCTAACATCGCAAGCGACATCAGCCCCGCTGAGGCTACGAGAGCAACAGTGCGCCCTTTAGTGTCGCCAATATGCCCAAAAACAATCGCTCCAAGCGGGCGGAAAAGGAAACCGACTGCACCGGTGGCAAGAACTAAGAGAACTGAATTATCCATGCCCGGATAGAAAGTTTGACTAAGAGCAGTAGCTAGGTAGAAAAAGAGTGAGTAATCAAACCATTCAACTATCGTTCCACTAGCTGCAATAAATATCGAACGACGGCGCTGCCGTTTGCCAGCATTATCATATAGCGGAGCATTCATCTTCTTTACCTCTTCCAAGCGACGACGTCGATACAAATCTTCAACTTTAAGACGACTACAACGCTTGGATATCGCAATTAGACCGTGCTGTATTTTGCTTGTTTGTTAATTAACGCAGAAACAACCGTGGTAGTAGTTGATATTGAAAAAGATTACTTTATTGAAACAAAAAGGGTTACTTTTGTGTATTCAAATCACAAAAGTAACCCTAGATGGTCGGGGTAGCGGGATTTGAACCCACGGCCTTCCGCTCCCAAAGCGGACGCGCTACCAACCTGCGCCATACCCCGTGCTCGATAAATCTTAGACCATGAACTGCACCTATAGCAACTCAGCGAAATAGTGTGACCCAGAAAACTATTATTTGACTTTTGCAGAAGTAGTTTTTTCTTGTTAAACTCATACAGCTGGCAACAGCAACGCGAGTGTAGCTTAATGGTAAAGCCTCTGCCTTCCAAGCAGATGACGCGGGTTCGATTCCCGTCACTCGCTCTCTTTATATCCTCCTAGCAAAACACCTCCCTGAGCACCAATATCAGTAATTCCCGCTCTTTATATCCCCCCCCGAAATCTTTGCGCACCCCCGAAAATCACTTTTTCAATAATTGAGAGGAAGATCCGCTCCTACACAAGCAAGGGGAAGATTCAGTAAATAAATCTTCCCCAAGCTATAAAGTCACTGTTTAAGGCTGAAATATAAGTCAAGCTACAAAACTACTGCTCTAGCTGCTTAATCCATTCAATTTGCCGACGAATCTGAGCAAAGCCGCCACCCTCATGATTGTTGTACGCATAGACTTCCATTATCGTTTCTGGATTACGCCCAACTTTTTCTCCGAGATAGTTAAATGCTGTGTAGGTTGTAGAAGGTGGGACTACTGTGTCGCACAAACCTACCGAAAACAGCGCTGGAATTCCAATTCGTCGAGCATGGTTTACCCCGTCAATATAACTAAGGGTTTTGAATACTTGCGCTTCAGCTTGACGATGCACGCTTAGGTAGCGAGTAATTTCGATAAATGGCTTTTCTTCAGTAATCTCAACAGCCCGCCGAAAGTTACATAAGAATGCCACGTTCGCCATCAACCCAGCCACTCTTTCACCCAAGTTAGCTGCAGCAATAGCTAATCCACCACCCTGACTCATGCCTGTAAGATACACATTTGATTCAGGGAAAATTTCATGTGCCGCATCAACAGCTCGTACTGCATCCACAACCAAACGCGTGTAATAGTACGTCTCTGGACTTTCTATCCCTCTTGTCATCATGCCAGTAGCAGCCGGGCCAGAACCATGCGGGTCTGGGGTGTTTCCACCAGAACCCCAATGGCTTCCCTGTCCTCTAGTATCCATCACTAAATGATGAAATCCTGCCGCAGAAAAAGGTAGCCACTCTAAAACGTCACCTCGACCTCCGCCGTATCCCAGAAATTCAACAACCACCGGAGCGTCTTTCGGGGTCTGCGCCCCAGAAAGGAGCCACGCTTTTACTGGGTCTCCAGCAAACCCAGAAAACGTAATATCACTAGCCCGAACAGTGGTTAGGAAATCAGAAACTTCTGCTTTCTCAATTACTGCCGCCTTAGACTTAGCCCGCGCTTGCGCAAGTTGGTACGCCCAAAAATCATCAAAATCTTTTGGTTCTTCTACCTCTGGACGAAATTCCTGAAGCTCCGCCAAAGTTAAATCACTTAACGCCATTCTCACTCTTCCCCGCAAACTATTTCATTCGCGCAAAATAGTCAACCAACAATTACCGCCACGCAATCAACTCTGATCCTTGGCAGCTACTAGTTAATTTTAATCAGTAATTGAGTTTTCTTATACCAGTTTCTTTCGCTACTGGTTCAATAATTGCCGCCGATCATACTGGTCTCGATTTTCCTGCACTTCTTGCAAATGCTCCTCAGCCCAAATCCGCAGTGCGGCTAACGGCGGAACTGTAGTCAATCCAAGATCCGTTAGGCGATAATCAACACGTGGCGGAACACTCGGAGTTACTGCCCTCTCAACAAGACCATCGCGCTCCATCGAACGTAGCGTTTCCGTTAAAACTTTCGGAGAAATCCCTTCGACTGAGGCTTTCAAATCTTTAAATCTCACAAACTCCCCTGAGGCTAGTACT
>JAXFDG010000139.1:0-7470 GCA_034173665.1 Arcanobacterium sp. | reverse complement strand
TGCTTTCGTTCTTGCTGGTGTTGAGCTAGCTGATCTCCCAGCTAATGCGAAGGAAGCCTTGGAAAAGACTTTCGTTGTACAGCTGGAAGTTCGCGAAACTGAAACGACTAATTTTGCGGATGTGCTTTTGCCAGTTGCTCCGCCAGTAGAAAAGGGCGGAACCTTCGTGAACTGGGAAGGCCGGATGCGACCATTTGGCCAGGTACTCACCTCGACCCAGTTACCTGATCGACGCGTGCTCAACGATCTTTCCCGCGAGCTTGGAGTAGAGCTTGGGCTCGATACTCTTGCTGCTGTGGTGGCTGAGTATGCACAGGTTCGCTTCTGGGATGGTCAGCGAGCTGAACTACCAAATATTTCAGCGGTAGCTCCCGAACTTGGCGGAGGCGCAGTACTAGCCACTTGGAAACAACTTCTTGACGGTGGTTCGCTACAGTCTTTCGAGCCGCATCTGGCAAATACTGCACGTAAGCCAGTAGCAGTGCTTTCAAACGAAACTGCGAAGATGTACGGAGTTCGTGAAAATCTTGAAATTACTGGTCCAAATGGATCATTGCAATTTGCAGTAGCTACTGCGCAGATGCCAGACGGCGTGGTTTGGGTACCACAAAATGCGGTTGGTTTAGGTTTACACCAGATTGGTGTGAAGTCTGGAGACCGCGTTGGGATTACTAACGTGGAGGTAACCAAGTGAATCTTTTAACTGCAGTTGAGGTCGCAGATTTCTCCAATGATACTTGGTGGATTTGGGTTATCAAGGCGCTATTTATCGTAGTATTTTTGATCTTCTCGGTAATCTTTGCGCTCTGGTTCGAACGTCGTTTACTGGCCCGGATGCAAAACCGTAAAGGTCCAAACACTGTTGGTCCATTTGGTTTAGGGCAGTCTTTCCCGGATGCAATTAAATTGTTATTCAAGGAAGATTTCAACCTAAAGGGCGCAGATCGTTTCGTTTACTTCCTGTCACCTGCAATTTCAGCACTTTGTGCGTTTATCTTGATGGCAGTTATCCCGATGGGGCCAGCTGTTTCAATATTCGGTATTGAAACTCCGTTACAGTTGACGGATTCTCCGGTTGCAATGCTTTTTATCTTGGCAGCTGCAGCACTTGGAGAATATGGATTGGTACTTGGTGGTTGGTCCGCTAAGTCCACTCTTCCACTTTACGGATCGGTTCGTTCTGCAACTCAGATGATTTCTTACGAGCTTGCACAAGGCTTGTCTTTGGTCACCATTTTTGTGGTGAATCGGACGATGTCAACTTCCGGAATCATTTCCGGGCAGCAGGAAATTTGGAATATTTTGATTCTTGCTCCGGCATTCTTGGTTTACTTGGTGACGATGTTTGGCGAAACTAATCGTCTTCCATTTGATCTTCCAGAAGCAGAAGGCGAAATTGTTGCTGGTCCGCATCTCGAATACTCTTCGATGAAGTTCGGTTGGTACTACCTTTCTGAATACATTGCAATGCTGAACCTATCGATGGTGGCTACGACCGTCTTCTTTGGTGGCTGGCGAGCTGGCCCAGTTCTCACTTGGATTTTCAGTCTCTGGGGCGGAGATCCGAATGTTGGTTGGTTACCGATGCTTTGGTTCATTGGAAAGATCTGGATTTTCATGGGCGTTTTCGTCTGGGTTCGTGGTTCTGCATTGCGTTTCCGTTACGACCAGTTCATGCACCTTGGTTGGAAGGGATTAATTCCAGCAGCATTAATTTGGTTGGCAATTGTTATGACGGTTACCGGCATCAACATCGTTTATCCAATTAACCTCACCTCGGTACTTATTATTCTTTCCACTGGGTTTGCAATTATTATGCTGATTTGGGCATTTGGAGATGACTCAGTGAAGCCAACACAAGCTGAATTAATTGAAGCTCGTTCCCGTGAAGAATTCACTGGATTTGAAAATGGTTATCCGGTTCCACCATTGCCGGGTCAACATCTGCCAGCTTCAAAGCGTGTAGCTACGTCAACAACGGTAGAGCCAGTTTCTGTGGTGGAAGTTTTGGAGGCAGATAATGACTGATAAAAATCATGACGAGCAATTAGCTGGAGGGCAGTTTGCACAGCCAGATCCAGCATTATACAGCCCAACAAAGAAGGGCCCGCTTGGAAAATTATTTGCACCAGTTGCTGGATTTGGAGTAACTTTCTCAACACTTTTCCGGCCTTCAGTTACGGAAGAATATCCGCGGAAGAAAACTCCTCCACGTCCGCGTTACCACGGAATGCATCGTTTGAATCGCTATCCAGATGGTTTAGAAAAGTGTATTGGTTGCGAACTTTGTGCTTGGGCTTGTCCGGCAGATGCAATTTATGTTGAAGCTGCGGCGAATACTCCAGGATTGCAGTATTCTCCAGGTGAACGTTACGGCAAGGTTTATCAGATTAATTATCTTCGCTGTATTTTCTGTGGTTTCTGTATCCAGGCTTGTCCAACTCGTGCGTTGACGATGTCTACGGAATATGAAGTAGCAGCACAAACTCGTGAATCTCTAATTTACGAAAAGGATCAGATTTTGATTCCTTTGGCTGAAGGTATGCTCAATCCACCACATCCAATGGTGGAGGGAACAACTGATGCTGATTACTACAAGGGGCGAATTACAGGCCCAACCCAGTCTCAGATTTCATGGGTAAAGGAAAATCGCCCAGGCGACGAATCCCTTGAGACTGTAGTCGCAACCGGAAATCAGATTGAAGGAGCACGTGCAGAATGACTAATGCTGTAGCTTCCGCATCGATTTCAATGGGGGAGATGATTCTTTTCTTCTGCCTCGCGATATCGATGGTTGTAGTAGCGATATATGGGTTATTAGTGACCCGCCGCGCTGTTTACACAGTTATCTCAATTATCTTTGTCATGGTTGGATTCGCCTTCTTATACACCATGCTTGAAGCTCCGTTTATGGGCGTTGCTCAGGTTGTTGTATACACTGGCGCGATTCTGATGATGTTCCTTTTCGTCCTGATGTTGATTGGTGTGGACCCAGCCGATTCTTCGCATGAAACAGTAAAGGGTGTAAAGCCACTTGCGGTTATTGCCGGAATTGGAATGACTGCGGTGCTCGTTGGAGCAATAGTGGCAATGCAGAAGCCGCAAATGACTGGTCTTGAATCGGCTAATGCTGAAACAAATCCGGTTGGGGTGGCACAGTTGATTTTCTCAAATCACGTGTTGACTTTAGAGGTTACGGGTGCGCTATTGATTGTGGCAGCACTTGGAGCAATGACTCTGACTCATCGTGATGCAGTATTTGCAAAGAAGACCCAAGAAGAACTTGCCCACGAGCGGATGCGTGCATTCACTCGGAAGGGTGTTCATCCAGGTGGAATGCCAAATGCCGGTGTTTTCGCGGAATCTAATTCTTCTACGAATCCAGCCCTCACTGCTTACGGCGAGCCATTGGAAAATTCTGTAAATCATGTTTTGAAGATTCGTGGCCAAGAACGTCGCGTTGCAGAAATTTCTCCGGCAACTGTTGCTCGTTTGAGTCGGGGAGAAGCGTTGTCCGGTCCTGGCACTTATGGTGTTGTTTCCCGCACGCAAATCGGCGGTATGCCAGGTGAGGAAGCTCCAAATCATGAACTTGCTGCTGCGAAATATGAAGCATTAGATTCTGCTGCAGCTAAAGAAGAGCTAGAGTCAGCCCCTGTTCATGACCTTGTGCAGGAGGAAGAGAAATAATGAATCCGTTATATTATGTAATTCTGGCCTTGGTGCTTTTCGTGATTGGCGCAATCACGGTGCTGATTCGCCGCAATGGTGTGATTGCACTACTTGGCGTTGAAATTATGCTTAACTCTTGCAACTTGGTGTTTATTACTTTTTCCCGTATCTGGGGAAATCTTGAAGGTCAAGTATTCGCCTTCTTTGTAATGGTTGTTGCTGCCGCTGAAGTCGTCGTCGGCTTGGCAATTATTGTGTCCGTTTTCCAGACCCGCAGGTCCGCTTCGCTTGACGGCGCGAACTTGCTCAAGAACTAAGGAAGTAGGTGTGACTCCTTTGAATCTCGCAATCCTTCCTAATGAGCTTGTCGTAGCACAGCCTGCCACTGGCGCAGCATCTTTAATTTGGTTAACGGTTGCAATTCCGCTAGTAAGTTTTACAGTGTTGATGCTCGCTGGCCGAAAAGCCGATGCTTGGGGGCATTGGTTGGCAATCTGCGCATCGACGGCGTCGTTCTTCGTTGGTGCTGCAGCTTTAATCCAACTTTTGGGTTTGGACGCATCGCAACGAGTAATGGAAAGTTCCCTATACACTTGGGTAGCTGCTCCAGGTTTAAGCGTTGATTTTGGAACTCGCGTCGATCCGTTGTCGATTAGCTTCGTCATGCTCGTAACTTTCGTGGGCACCTTAATTCATATCTATTCAGTTTCGTATATGTCGCACGACGTTGACCGTCGTCGGTTCTTTGCGTATCTGAATCTCTTCGTTGCAGCAATGCTACTTTTGGTGCTTGGAAATTCCTATCTCGTACTCTTCTTCGGATGGGAAGGTGTAGGCCTAGCATCTTATCTCTTGATTTCTTTCTGGAACCACATACCTGAATATGCGGCTGCCGGTAAGAAAGCTTTCGTTATGAATCGTGTTGGTGATCTCGGCTTGCTCATTGCAATGATGGCAATGGCAGCTGGATTTGGTTCAGTGAATTTCTCAACTGTTCTTTCTGCAGTTACAGAAGCCGATCCGGCACTCTTGACGATTATTGGTATTGCACTATTGCTGGCTGCTTGTGGTAAGTCTGCACAGTTCCCATTGCAAGCTTGGCTTGGTGATGCGATGGCTGGTCCAACTCCAGTATCTGCACTGATTCACGCGGCAACGATGGTTACTGCCGGCGTTTATCTGATGGTTCGTTCCGGTGTAATTTATACCGCTGCTCCAACTGCTGCTTTGCTTGTTTCGATTATCGGTTTAGTAACCTTGGTTTTCGGTGCAATTGTTGGTGCGGCAAAAGACGATATGAAGAAGGTGCTCGCCGCTTCGACGATGTCGCAAATTGGCTACATGATGCTGGCCGCCGGTCTTGGCCCGGTCGCAGCTGGGTTTGCTATCTTCCACCTCATTACACACGGCTTCTTCAAGGCAAATATGTTCCTTGGTGCAGGAGCGGTAATGCATGCGATGGATGATGAAGTAAATATGCGCGGCTTTGGTGGCTTAGCCAAGCATATGAAGATTACTTTCTATACTTTTATGGCTGGATATCTTGCCATCATCGGTTTCCCGCTTTTATCTGGATTCTTCTCCAAAGATAAGATTATTGAAGCGGCCTTCACCGGGCATGGTGCACAGCCATGGATCTTCGGCACAATTACTGTTTTAGTCGCCGGTCTAACTGCTTTCTATATGTCTCGAATGGTCTTTATGATCTTCTTCGGAAAAGCTCGTTGGGAACATCATGGTGCAGGAGCGAAACATCCGCATGATCCTTCGCCGTTGATGTGGGTCCCAATGGCAATTTTGGCAGTCGGTTCAGTATTCCTTGGGGCAGCGCTTAACTTTGGCGGATTCCTAACTTGGTTGGAGCCAGCTATTGGGCATGCTGAACATGAGCATCCAGTGCTGCCAATCCCAGCCATTACTGGCATAACTTTGGTAGTGGTAGCTCTTGGAGTGGCTCTTGCTTGGAAGATGTATTTAGCGAAAGAAACTCCAAAGGCAGCGCCTGTGGGTTCTGCTCTTACTCGTGCTGCACGGCAAGATCTCTATCAAGACCTAGTTAATGAATCAGTATTTATGGCACCAGGACAAACACTTGTGAAGCTGACTGATTCGGTAGATCGTTACGGTGCAGATGGGGCAGTAGAAGGCCTTGGAAAGCTACTGCCAGCAATCGGTAAATTATTCGGTAATTTCCAAAACGGTTACGTACGTAGCTATGCAGGTTATATGCTGCTCGGTTTGGTTATTGGTCTTGTGGCTGCAGTCGCGGCTTTTGCAATGTAAATCTGGAGAGGGAAAGTAATGGTAACAGATACAACAACGTTTCCTTGGCTGTCGCTATTAGTGGCAACTCCACTTTTTGCTTCGGTATTACTTGCAATACTTAAGCCGAAGGCGCAGCTTGTAAAAGTAATTGCACTTGCAGTCTCAGCGCTAGTGCTAGTGCTCACTGTGGTTATGCTTGTTACTGAATTTAGTTTCGGTAATGCTGCATCTTTACAATTAACTGAATCTTATTCCTGGATTTCCAGCCTTGGCGTTTCAATCGCTTGGGGCTTGAACGGAATGAGTGCAGTAATGTTCTTACTTGCTGCGATTCTTGTGCCAGTAGTTTTAATTGCTGCATGGGAGGATTTCTCGGAGGCAAAAACTGGCGGGTATTTCGCTTGGATTCTTGCACTTGAGTCAATCATGCTTGGCTTATTCGCGGCTCAAGACTTGTTCTTATTCTACGTTCTTTTTGAAGCAATGATTGTGCCAATGTACTTCTTGATTGGTCGCTATGGTGGTGAAGGCCGTGAGCGTGCCGCAATGAAGTTCTTGCTTTACTCGCTCTTTGGCGGTCTTGTAATGCTTATTGGCGTAATCGCGGTTTACTTTGGAACACAAGGTGGACCAACCGCTTATCTTTACAGCACTATTGCTGGAAATAGCTTTACCCCTACGGTACAAATGTGGCTCTTTGTTTCCTTCTTTATCGCTTTCGCGATTAAGGCACCAATGTGGCCAGTACATACATGGCTTCCAGATACTACAGAGAAAGCTCCGGCCGGAACTTCGACCCTCCTTGTCGGTGTGCTCGATAAGCTTGGCACTTACGGCATGATTGCAATCTGTTTACCATTCTTCCCAGTTGCAGCAGCAAAAGCAGCGCCATTCATTATGGCACTGGCAATTGTTTCGATTTTCTGGGGTGCATTAATGGCAATCGGTTCCGATAACATGATGCGACTTATTGCTTACACTTCCGTATCACACTTCGGCTTTATGGTGCTTGGTATTTTCTCTGGATCAGAGCTAGCGATTTCCGGTGCGATTCTTTACATGGTGGCACACGGCGTCGGTACTGCAGCGCTTTTCTTGATTGTGGACTTCCTCGGAAAGCGGGGGAATTCGCATCTGATTTCCCAGTATGGCGGTTGGCAGCGAGTTACTCCATTGATTGCCGGAAGCTTTATGATCGCTGGTTTGGCAACTATCGCACTTCCGGGTCTTTCCGGGTTCGTGCCAGAGTACCTCGTCCTAGTTGGAACTTTCCAAGTAAGTAAGGCTGCAGCAATTATTTCAGTTATTGGTGTAGTTCTAGCTGCTCTCTACATTTTGCTTCCATACCAGCGTGTATTCACTGGTCCAAAGCCGAATGTAGAAGTGGCAGATTTGAACCTGCGCGAAAAACTCGTGATGGGAATTTTGATTGCCCTGATGTTGGTTCTTGGTTTCTATCCAGCACCGATTCTCGAACTAGTTTCGGGTATCAGTGAAGCTACTGCGCAGCTATTTACCGCAGGGGCAACAACT
>JAXFDG010000138.1:0-3450 GCA_034173665.1 Arcanobacterium sp. | reverse complement strand
ATAGCAGACGCCAACCCCGGTTGGGCCATACATTTTATGCGCCGAAAATGCCGCAAAATCGACTCCGAGCTGATGCAAATCTAATAGTAAATGCGGAGCCGACTGGCAAACATCTAGCACTGTCAAAGCTCCCACGGCTTTTGCCGCCGCCACAATTTCGGCAACTGGCGAGACCGCCCCGGTCACGTTTGAAGCATGAGTAAAAGCCACTACCCGTGTCTGGGCGTCAATTACGTTCAGTGTGGTTAAATCAATGCGTCCCTCAGCATCTAAATCAAGCCAGCGAAGCGTGGCCCCCGTGCGCCGTGCAAGTTCTTGCCACGGCACGAGATTAGCGTGATGTTCAGCCCGGGTTACCACAATATTATCACCGACGCCGATAGCCCGCGGAACATCTTGCGGCACAGGAAGCGTAATTCCCATCCCAGTATCGCCATTACCGGCAGCCGCATCTGGATACTGCAAATTACCTAGCGAATAAGCCAAAAGATTCAAGGCTTCCGTAGCACTCTTAGTCCAGATAATCTCTGACGGATTTGCCCCCACGAACTCTGCCATTGTTTCACGAGCTTGCTCAAAAGCAATTGTGGCTTCCTCAGCCAGCTGATGCGAACCGCGATTCACAGCCGCATTTCGCAGCTGAATATGTTCCGCCACAGCGGTCAGAACTTCTTGCGGAAGCTGCGAAGTAGCCCCTGAATCTAGATAAACTAAGGGATTATTTCCACGTAGTTCCCGATCAAAAATCGGAAAATCATTCCGATTTGCCAGGCTCTTAACTATATTCAGGGGCATTTTCGCTAGTTACTATTTGAGTTACTATTCGTAACGAACTAATTCGCTTTCACGGTTTAACTTATCTCGCCTGTAATCAGGCTTCGTAAGCTGCATAACCTTCTGCTTCAAGCTGCTCTGCAAGTTCTGGACCGCCAGACTTGGCAACCTTACCATCTACGAATACGTGCACGAATTGTGGCTTAATGTACTGCAAGATTCGAGTGTAATGGGTAATCAGCAGAATGCCATTGCCGTTTGCTTCATGAGCACGGTTCACACCTTCAGAAACAAGACGAAGTGCATCAACGTCAAGGCCGGAATCGGTCTCATCAAGCACTGCAAACTTTGGCTTCAAAAGTTCCATCTGCAAAATTTCGAGACGCTTCTTCTCGCCACCAGAGAAGCCCACATTTACGTCACGGTTTGCGAAATCGTCTACAACCTTAAGGTTGGTCATAGCTTCTTTCATTTCCTTGACCCATTCACGAAGCTTTGGAGCTTCACCATCGATAGCGGTCTTTGCGGAGCGAAGGAAGTTAGAAACTGAAACGCCTGCTACTTCTACTGGATACTGCATCGCTAAGAAAAGACCTGCACGAGCACGCTCATCAGCAGACATTTCCACAATGTTTTCGCCGTCAAGAAGAACTTCACCTTCGGTGATAGTGTACTTTGGGTGACCTGCAATGGCGTATGCAAGTGTAGACTTACCGGAACCATTTGGCCCCATGATTGCGTGAATTTCACCGTCGTTGATGGTGAGGTCTACGCCTTTAAGGATTGGCTTTTCGCCCTGCTCGGTTTCTACCGATACGTGCAGGTTCTTAATTACTAGATTCGACACGATTTTTCTTCTCTCTTAATTTACGCTTGGCTGCGGTGTTTACCGCTTCGTTCTCTAAAGTTCTACGTGGACGACGCCGTCGACCACAGTTGCATTGAAAGTCTTAACTGGACTTGAGGCTGGAGGGCAAAGCGGATTACCTGATTCAAGATCAAACATTGCACCATGAGCGATACACTCAATTGCTTTGTCTTCCACGAATCCAACCGATAGTTGTTGCCGCCCATGCGAACAGCGATCTTCGAGGGCGAACCACTCGTCGTCTGCTGTATGCACGATTGCTACTGCCTGTGCTTGTGGACCAGACCCAACTATATATCCGCGGGCTTCTCCTAGTGGCACAGCATCTATGCCACATACTGCCTCAGTTGCCATTACCTACTCCCATTGTGAGTGCGAGTTCTGCTTCGATTGCTTCCATGAGCTTATTTTGCACAGATTCAACACCAATTTGGTTAATGAGTTCTGCAAAGAAGCCACGAACTACCAGACGTCGAGCTTCTTGCTCTGGAATACCGCGTGACTTCAAGTAGAAGAGCTGCTCGTCATCAAAACGACCAGTCGCGGAGGCGTGACCTGCACCTTCGATTTCGCCGGTGGAAATTTCCAGATTTGGAACAGAATCTGCAACTGCGCCTTCTGTGAGCACAAGATTACGATTAAGTTCGTAAGTATCAGTGCCTTCAGCATTAGCGCGAATCATTACGTCACCAACCCAAACTGAATGTGCACCTTCACCTTGAAGCGCTCCCTTATAGGTAGCATTAGAAACACACTTTGGTTGATTATGATCTACCAAGAGACGGTGCTCGAGATGCTGATTTTCATCAACAAAGTATGCGCCAAGGAGGTTTACGTCTCCACCTGGGCCAGCGTAATCAACCGCGGTGGTGACGCGCACGATGTCACCACCGAGGCTAACCACAATATGGCGAAGAGTAGCATCACGACCAACGCGAATTCGGTTTGCTAAGGTGTGTGCAGAAGTGTCATCCCAATCCTGCACTGTCACTAAGGTTAGCTGCGCAGAATCTCCAAGAACTACTTCCATCGATTCAGCAACACGAGCATTACCAGAATGATTCACAATAACAGTGGACTTTGAGAATGGCTTTGCGTCAATTAGTAGTTGCAATGCGCTAACAGCAGCTTCCCCACCGCCACGTACATCAACTACTACTTCTTCCGAAAGCTCAGCCTCTTGCGCAATAGTAACCACATGAGCCGTTTCTGAGGCTTCCCAAGCCAAAGCACTAACCCGGTCATCTGGCTGCAAAATTTGCCCAAGACGTGCATCATCCTTCGAGACTTGTTCGTACTGTGCCTCACCAGTAACAGTAACTGCAAGTGGTGCACCAGCAGCAGTATCAGCAAAGAAATCAGCGATTCGCTCTAATGGAGTAAAACGCCATTCTTCTTCTGTTCCCGTTGGGACTGCAAAATCTGCAAGCTTGAAGGACTGCAGGCGCTGCGCGCGTGACTGCACTGGAACCTTTGTTTCGAGACCCATATCAGCCCACCGATCCTTCCATTTGTAGTTCAATCAAACGATTCAGCTCGAGCGCGTATTCCATTGGCAATTCACGCGCAATTGGCTCAACGAAGCCACGCACAATCATTGCCATTGCTTCAGTTTCTTCCAAGCCACGGCTCATCAAGTAGAAGAGCTGATCTTCCGAAACCTTGGAAACAGTAGCTTCGTGCCCCATCTCGACGTCGTCGGTACGCACATCCACATAAGGATAAGTGTCTGTACGCGAAATGGTATCCACCAATAACGCATCACAAAGCACATTCGACTTGGAATGCGGAGCAGTTGCATCTACGCG
>JAXFDG010000137.1:0-3526 GCA_034173665.1 Arcanobacterium sp. | reverse complement strand
AACACCTGCAGCCTCAATTTCATCACAATTCGCAGCAAGTAATAAGCCGCTTTGTGGATAGTAGGCAACTTCGATCGCCGGATTATCACAAATCCAATTTTCAGCAAATTCGTCTTCTTTGCCTGCAGCCCAATAAATTGCGCGATGCAATAGACGTGAGTTCTGAATCGAATAAGCTAAACCGGAGGCATAAACCGCACGCCCCTGCCCATACTCATGCGCAGCTAAAGTAACGCCGCCGCGATCACGAGCAAGCTCAATCGTTCCCTTTGCAGCGCTGTAGACACCAGCCACAGACTCTTCTGGCACAAAATCAGCACCAAAACGCCCCTCGGTTACACGAACTGTTTGCCCATCCCAAAGTTCACCTTCAAGTTTTGGCAAGTCTGCAGTAACGAAATGCTCCTTTGTAATTACCGGATACCGGTCGGTAGATAGACTCAAATCGCGTTCCTGATCAACACCAAAGACATCTGCGAGCGCAAAAGCGTTACCAGTCACTGTTGAAACTGAATGGTCAAGTGCAGTCGGTTCACCCACGCCAATCAAACCGCCACCACGAGCAACAAATGCACGTACTGCGCCTTGTAGGGCTGCGTCTTCCCAAACTTCTCCGCCGCTGAAGGCGGTACCAGCACTACCAGCGTTAATCAAAACTGCAATATCTTCTGGCACGCCGTCACGAATTTCGTCAAAGCTTAAGAACTCGACCTCGAAAGGCAAACCGGCCAAAGCTTCAATCACACCCTGGTAAGCCCAAATCTCCTTGAACCACAAAGCGTGTGAAACCATGTGAGTCTGCCAGGTTCGAAGCTTACCCCAAGCATTAACGATGCCAACCTTAATTGAGGAGTTCTGCGGTAACTCTCCCCCGGTCTTATCGTGAATTGAACGGAACTCTGCCACAATTTCTTCTACACGATCCACAAAATCTGGATGTTCAAGCGCAAGAGAAAGATATCCGCCGTAGCCCATCCGATCAAGCGGCTTACGAATAATCGCACGACGTCCAGTTGCCCAGCTCTTATTCGCCTCCCCAACAGGATCTCCACCTGGACGGAACACATCTGGGAAGAAGTACGGCAAGAAGCGACCTTCAGTGTATTTCACTCCCGGAATATCACTAATCATGCGGCAGGTACAAGCATTACCCACAGATCCGACGACGGCGTCAAGACCAATTTCCGGGAAGTACTTTCCGTATGGTTCAGTTCCAATCCAGTTATCACCAAGGAACATAATTGCTTCACGGCCAGCATCGTGAACCTTGTCCACTAATACCTTCGCCTTCTCCGCGACCGAGCGAGAAGTAAAGTCAATCCAATCTTGGAAACGTGGTGCTGGTGGGCGGAAAGTTGAATTGTAGTAGCCAGCATCAACAAAATCTTCTGGGGTTAAAGCATAGCCATATTCAGCCTCAAATGCTTCCATTGCCGGCACGGAAACAGCTGCCGAATACCCAAACCAGTCGGCATATTTCTCAAGCGCACGCTCATTAAACACCAATGTGAAGTGGTAGAAGAAGGTGGTAAAGCGAACCACATCAACCTCTGGATGTTCAACTAGCCACTTGTCGAGAGCTTCTTGCATATGCGCCCAAGTTTCCGCATACGCTGGATCATACGTCTTATCCTTGAGCTTATCCGGATTGGCAGCCCAATTATTGGTGAGATAGTTATAGATTTGGGTGGAATCCCAAATCTGCCGGGCTAAGAAGTTCACGGTGTAGACATGGAATTCTTCTGGGTGATGAATCGTCACAATCGCTGACTCTGCTTCTTCATCCCGTGGGCCAGAATCTTTAACTTCGTTTTCTTTATCGATTACAGCCGGAGCAGACTCCACACTCCATTCCCCGTAAGGAATTGTTTCGCCTGTGGTTCGATCAATAACTTGCCAATACTTACCTAGATCACACTTTAATTCTGGCGCAAATTGTTGCGCAAAATATCCATCAAGCACATTAATTTGAAGCGGCTCAGAGCTAAAAGCCGTAACTCGATCGGTCATTAAATACTGATGTACTCGATGGTCTGGATTTGCTCGAGACCATTCATGATCCCCGCGCGAAGGGAAGTAAGTTGCATAAACTTTATCCACAAGTTCGCGAGCAATTTCTGGAAGTTCAGTACCATCCGAGTTTCGGACAGCATCTGGCTTTAACCGTTCAACCAGTGCCCGGATTTCGTCGTCCATTCCAGTTTGAATCGGCAGTGTGAGTCGGCCTTCGCCGGCGCTCTGAGTCATTTTCCCTCCGCATCGTTGCTTTTAAGGTAAATATTGCGAAATCAACTGCGACAGTGCTAAATACACTAGCCAGCCAATAGGTTGATTAAGCGAGGAATCACTTAGTCAATCTACCACCCAAACGAGTAAGCAATAAAGCACGTTTGGATAAAGCCGCAGAAAGATAGGCATTAGTAACAGCTATCAGAGTAGCTCAAATCACCCTGATAAGAAAAGACCCTTGCCAAAATTTGATAGGCTTAAGGCGTGAAGAATAGCAATGAAGACGTTACCCAACAGCAGAAGAAACACACTCCGATTGTCTGGATTGATTGCGAGATGACCGGATTAAATCTCGATATTGATGAACTAGTAGAAATCGCTGTTGTAATTACCGACGCCGATTTACAACCTTTAGATCGCGGCCTCCAGTTAGTTATTAAACCTAGTGCCGACGCCGTGGCCCAAATGAACGAGTTTGTACAAAAAATGCACACAACCACTGGGTTGATTGATGAGTGGGAAAACGGACTATCCGTTTCTGAGGCAGAAGCACGAGTATTAGAATACGTAAAAAAGTTCGTGCCAGATGCGAAAAAAGCACAACTTGGTGGAAACTCAGTTGGCACCGATAAGAATTTCCTTGCGAAGTATATGCCAAACTTAATCGATCACTTGCACTATCGCATTATTGATGTTTCTTCAATTAAAGAGCTCGCAAAACGCTGGTATCCCCGCACATATTTTTCGGCACCGGAAAAGACCGGAAACCACCGAGCTCTAGGCGATATCTACGATTCTATCGATGAATTGCGTTATTACAGAGCGGCTCTCTTCCCTGCTGGGGATGGTCTAGACGTTGCACAGGCGGCAGAAGTTGCGGCCTCAATCGAGCCAACGAGCAAGAAATTCAATTGAGGTAATCCGGCAGTTTCGCCTTCCCGGTTCCCAAACGCCTTCCCGGTTCCCACGGATTCAGAGCGGGAAACAGCTGATTTTCTAGCCAAAAACTACGTTTTCCCGCTCTGGAAGTCGCTTCAGAAATAAAACAAGCGCTGAAACAAGGCATTCAGAGGAAAAATCAGGAATTCAAATCAGAAACTCAAAGAAAAATGATTGGAATTTAATAAAAATATTTTAATTTTGGGCAGAAAAAAGGGTGGCTAACGGGGATTGAACCCGCGACCCCCTGGACCACAACCAGGTGCTCTACCGCTGAGCTATAGCCACCATGTGAACCTCAAATAAAGTTCAACGATGAAAAACTATACCAACGTTTTCATGAATTGAAAAATTTAGC